>NZ_JBEZFT010000077.1:0-34356 GCF_040649595.1 Kribbella sp. NPDC048915
CGAGGCGGGACACCCCACCACGCCCACCCGGCCCAGCACCACGCCAAACCGGAATCAGCGCATCACGCCAAGCCGATCGGTGGATCGAGGCTTAGGACCAGGAGGTTCAGGGTTCGAATCCCTGGGGCCGCACGTATCGCACGTACCGACACCGTTTTCCCCGACCCGCTGACCAGCGGTCGGGCACACTGGAAGGGAGGAGGAACCACATGAGCGGTGTGATCGTCCTGAACGCCTCGTACGAGCAGCTGCACGTCGTGTCGATCCCGCACGCCATCCGGATGCTCGTCCGGGAGGTGGCTGTCGTCGAGGAAGCACACGACGACGCCCGCATCGGACCGTTCCCGCTCCCCCGCGTCCTGCGGCTCGTCCGGTACGTCGTGATGAAGTGGCGGTACGCCGCCGGCCGCCTGCAGTACACGCGGGCCGGTGTCCTGAAGCGGGACAAGTACGTCTGCGCGTACTGCGGCAAGCCCGGCGCCACCACGATGGACCACGTGGTGCCACGATCACGCGGTGGACGCGGCGAGTGGCTGAACGCCGTCGCCGCGCACGCGGAATGCAACGAGAAGAAGGGCTCGCGCACCCCGGAAGAGGCCGGCATGCCGCTGTTGTGGCAGCCGTGGATTCCTTCCCGTGCCGAGATAGCGCTCTGACGCGACACCACCGGTGCCGCCGACGAGCGCGGTGCCAGGTGGGCGACGGTGTCCCACCCTCGGTTCTGACCCGAGGTCTCGCAGGTTCGAGCCCTGCCCTGGCAGCTGTCCGTCGCGGTCGCGGCGGCCTGGCAGAGTAAGCCGAGTTTCGGCCTAACGGCAGCCGTCTCGAAAACGGTCTGTCCCTCAACGGGGCGTCAGGGTTCGAGACCCTGCTCTGCCGCATGAACACGATCGAGGATGGTGGGGAGATGAACGTGGAGCTTCCGGTGCGGCTGAGCGGGGCGAAGAGCTCCACGCTCATGTGGGCGCACGAGTACGACGTCGACGCCAAGGCGCTGCAGCAGCTGCGGAACATCGCGGCGCTGCCGTGGGTGCACGGGGTTCGAGTGATGCCGGACGTGCACCTGGGCAAGGGCGCGACCGTCGGTTCGGTGATCGCGATGGACCAGGCTGTGTCGCCGGCCGCGGTCGGCGTCGACATCGGGTGCGGGATGGAAGGTGTGCTGACGTCACTGACGGCCGCGGACCTGCCGGACGACCTGTCGGCGATCCGTTCGCGGATCGAAGCCGCGGTGCCGGTGGGGTTCCGGGCGCACGATGACCCGGTCGGGATACGTCGGCTCGGGCTGGATCCGCGTCCGTGGGACCGGCTGTGGGGTTCGTTCACGAGCCTGCACGACGGAGTGCAGGACCGGGAGCGGAAGGCGAAGCAGCAGATGGGTTCGCTGGGCGGCGGCAACCACTTCATCGAGGTGTGCCTCGACGACGAGGACCGCGTGTGGCTGATGCTGCACTCCGGCAGCCGCAACATCGGCAAGGAACTGGCCGAGCGGCACATGCGGATCGCGCGGGACCTGCCGCACAATGCGGATCTCCCGGACCGCGATCTGGCCGTGTTCCTCGCGGGTACGCCGGAGATGGACGCGTACCGCCGGGACCTGACCTGGGCGCAGGAGTACGCCGCGCGGAACCGGGCCGTGATGCTCGCGCTGGTGATGCAGGCGGTGCGGGAGTCGTTCGAGATCGACGTACGGTTCGAGCAGCCGATCTCCTGCCACCACAACTACGTGGCGGAGGAGCACATCGACGGACTCGACCTGCTCGTCACCCGCAAGGGCGCGATCCGGGCCGGGCGTGGGGACCTCGGGCTGATCCCAGGGTCGATGGGCACCGGTTCGTACGTCGTGCGCGGGCTCGGCTCGGAGCGTTCGTTCTACTCGGCCTCGCACGGGGCAGGCCGGCGGATGAGCCGCAACGAGGCGAAGCGCCGCTACACGGTCGACGACCTGGTCGCTCAGACGGCCGGGGTCGAGTCCCGTAAGGACGCCGGGGTGATCGACGAGATCCCCGCAGCGTACAAGGACATCGACTCGGTCATCGCGGCTCAGTCCGACCTGGTCGAGGTTGTCGCCCACCTGAAGCAGGTCATCTGCGTCAAGGGGTAAGTGCGTCGCCGGTGTGGTTCGGGCTTCTGTCGCGCGCAGGGGACGCGGCAGAGGCTCTGGTGGGATCCGCCTGTTGGTAGGGGCAGCGGTTTGCTAAACCGTCGGTCGGCTGGCATGTCGGCCCGTGAGTTCGAATCTCACTCTCACCGCTGGGTGGCCGGGAGAGACCGGCCACCCTGCCACGTTCACCGCTCGGGGCGTACACCTGGAGGGTGGTCAGGTGGCGGAACGTGCCGGTGCCGGAGGCGAGTTTGGCCGGCATCGTGGTTGGGCTTGTGCTCGGGCGGGTGCGGCCGTGGCGCATGCGGCGGCGGGCTGTTGGGTGGGGAGTGGTTGCGGCCGGGGTGGTGGTTGTGGTTTGGGCTACGGCTGCGGCCGGCGACGCCGAGCTCGAGAGGGCTGATCGGCTCATCTCAGGCGGGCCGTATGCGTGGAGCCGGAATCCGATGTACGTCGGCTGGTCGCTGATCCATCTCGGGACAGGGCTCGCAGCGGGGTCGGCGTGGATCGTGGCGACCGTGCCGTTGGCCGGGGTGCGGATGCATCTCGAGGTCCTGACGGAGGAGCGGCGGCTGGAAGGGAGATTCGGTGACACGTATCGCCGGTACCGCGCGTCGGTACGGCGGTACTTCTGAGGACCGCCGTACGCCGAAGGGTCGCAACGGTACGGCGATACACGGTTGCACCACCGAGCAGGAGCGCCGTCGTTGGAGGGGCGGGGCGGGCTGTAAACCCGTTGCCTACGGGCCTAGCAGGTTCGAATCCTGCCTTCTGCACGCCAGGAAACAGCAATTCGAGTGAGAGGAGGACCGGCCATGGCCGACCTCAGGAACAGGAAGCGAGTGCCACGGGGCAGGACCGGTGCTCCGGTCCGGCAAGGGCACTCGATGCGACGTGTGCTGCTCGCCTGCGGGCATGTGCAGCGCGACCGGATCGCCCGGCAGGGTGATCACGTGTGGTGCGAGGCTGAGTGCGCCGACTGGGTGCGCGTGGTCGAGGTCCAGGAGTAAGCCTGACGCCGAGATGGCGCGCAGGCTCGAGCGTGTCATCTCGACAGGACGTGTCCGGCGGACGCCGGGGCACCTGAGCGTGCCAGCAAGGGTGTGCAAAGCGTCTCGCCGGTACACCTCCTGTCGAGATGGCACAGCAGCCCTCTGGTGCACATCCCGTGCAGGCTGGCTCAGGCAATGGTGGGGTCGTAGTGGACGGAGAGGGTTACCCGGCAGGCGGCGCGGGCCGAAAGGATCCGGAAGCGGACGTCGGCCGGCGTGATCGGTGTGTCGAGAGCGAGCAGGCGACGGTGGCCGATGGTGGTGCCCTGAGCCAGCTCGGTCCAGGTGCCGTCGATCAGTGCGTCGACAGCGAAGGACTCGACCTGCTGTCCGGCCGCGATGTCCTCCCGCAAGGAGATCACATTGATTGCACCAGGCAACGGTACGGCTGTCTCGTAGTAGTCACGTACCGCGGCACCGAACGCCTGGAGCGCCTCAACATCAGGTGCGGCAAACTGCCCGCGCCGGTCCGGTGGGATGTTCAGCAGCAGTACGGCGTTCCGGCCGACCGACTTGCGATAGATGTCCAGGAGCTCAGGCAACGACTTCACCGCGGAGTCCTCGGACGCGTGGTAGAACCACCCGGGGCGGATCGACACGTCGACCTCGGCCGGGTACCACCGCAGCTCGTCGGCCTGGGCGAGCTCGGCAGGACCGGCGACAGCAGGGGCTGTCTGCGCCGCCACCATCTCACCCTGAGCGAACGGTACGACGCTCCACTCGGTCTCGCGCGCGAATCCGTCCTCGTTGCCGACCCATCGCACATCGGGTCCTCCGATCGCGATCGTCGCGTCGGGGGCGAGCCGCCGGATCAGGTCGAACCAGGCATCGTAGGCGTAGGTCTGCGCGCTGCTGGTCGGATTCGCGCCGTCCAGCCAGACCTCGGCGATCGGGCCGTACGACGTGAGCAGCTCGTGCAACTGCTGCAGATAGAAGCGGTTGTAGTCGTCGACCACATACGTGAAGTCGCCGATCCGCGAGGAAACCGCTGTACTACCGTTTCCGTAGTACCCGCCGGGCGCCTTCTCCTGGTACAGATCGGCCGGCGAGAGATACACGCCGAACCCGAGCCCGCCGTCCCGACAAGCCGCGGACAGCTCGGCGACCACGTCGCGACCGTAGGAGGCGCCAACGCTGTGCGAGAGGTACTTGCTCGGCCACAGGCAGAAGCCGTCGTGATGCTTGGCGGTCAGGATCACACTCTTGAATCCGGCCGACACCAATGTGTCGACCCACTGCGAGCAGTCCAGGTCCGTCGGCGCGAACACGGCCGGATCCTCCAGGCCGGTCCCCCACTCCAGGTCGGTGAACGTATTCGGCCCGAAGTGCACGAACGCGGTCAGCTCCTGCCGCTGCCAGGCCAGCTGCCGTGCGGACGGACGCACAGCGGACGGATCGATCACAGCAGCACCTTCCCAGGGTTGAGCAGATTCAACGGGTCGAAGGCGGCCTTGATCCGCCGATGCAGGTCGAGCCCCACCGGACCGAGTTCGGTCTCCAGCCAGCGCGCTTTCAGCGTGCCGATCCCGTGCTCGCCGGTGATCGTGCCACCCAGCCGGAGACCGAGCTCCATCACCGCGCCGAACGCCGCCAACGCCCGCGCCTCGGCGGCAGCGTCGTTGCGGTCGAACACGACAGTCGGATGCATGTTTCCGTCACCCACATGCCCGGGGCAGCAGATCAGTACGTCGTACTTCGCGCTGATCTCGGCAATCCCACGCAACAACGTGACGAGCTGCGAGCGCGGCACGGAGACGTCGTCGACAAGCGTCGTACCGAGCGGCTCCAGGGAGGCGTTGACCAACCGCCGCGCCTCGAGCAGCATCCGGGACTCCTCCGCGTCGGACGCTTCCGCAACGTCGATGGCATCGTGCGCGGCGCAGATCTCCGCGATCCGCGCGACGTCATCGGCCGCCCGCGCCCCACGGTCGGACTGCGCCATCAGCATCGACCCGGCCTCCGCGGGAAGCCCCATGTCCCGGTAGTCCTGAATCGCTCGCACCGTCGGCTGGTCCAGAAACTCCAGCAGCGACGGCCGCAAACCGGACGCCATGATCGCGGCCGCCGCGGCGATTCCGTCCTCGATCGACCGGAAAGTCGCCGCTGCGGTCAACGCTGCCTCCGGCGCGGGCCGCAGCGCGAGCGTCGCCTCGGTCACCACACCCAGCGTGCCCTCGGAGCCCACGATCAGCCGCGTCAGGTCGTACCCGGCCACGCCCTTGGCGGCCCGCCGGCCGGTGCGCACCACCTCGCCGGACGCCAGCACCACCTCCAGACCGCGGATGAAATCCGACGTCACGCCGTACTTCACGCAGCACAACCCGCCCGCGTTCGTCGCGATGTTCCCGCCGATCGTGGACATCTCCCACGACGAGGGGTCCGGCGGATAGAACAGCCCCTGCTCGAGGACGGCACGCGACAGCTCCGCGTTCACCACCCCCGGCTGGACGACGGCCACCTGGTCCTCGGCCGACACCTCGAGGATGCGCGCCATCCGGGACGTCGACAGCAACAGGCAGCCGTCGATCGCGTTCGCGGCACCGGACAACCCGGTCCGGGCGCCCTGCGTCACGACGGGCACCCGGAACTCGGATGCGACTTTCAGAACCTCCTGGACCTCAGCCGTGCTCGTCGGCCGGACCAGCACCCGGGGGACGCCTGCGGTACAGAAGGTCGCGTGATCGTTTCGGAAACTTTCCAGAATTTCCGGATCGTCGACCACCTCGCCGAGCACCGACCGCAGCCGGTCGACGAACTCATCCCGCATCGTTGAGCAACCGCAGAATCAGCTCGGCCCGACGCACCCGCTCCCGTCCCAACGCCTCCGCCGTACCGGACAGATGCGCACCGACCGGATAGATGTTCGGCGCGTTCCGCAACCCCATCTTCAAGTAGACAGGCGCCGCGACGCGGACGATCTCCGGTACGTCGTAGAAGCGGACATGACCACCCTGGTCGTCCGGAACCTCGATGTACATGTCGATCGGCACCGTTGTCACCGACCGAATTTCGGCGAGCACGGGCACTGGCAGGTCCGTCGACACGTTCAGGCTGGTCGCGCCGAGCCGTTCGTACAGCTGCGCGGTCGGCGCATTGGGCAACGGCATCAGCACCGACGTCTTCAGCACCAGATCGGACGGCAACGATCCGTCCGCCTTCAAGGCACCCAGCAGTTCGAGTACGCCGATGTCGCCGACGAGCAGACTCCGTACGCCGAGATCCACCGCACGGAAAGCGTCGCACAACGACGCCGCCACCTGCTCGTTGCCTCGCGCAACACCACCGACCGCGGCCGAGACCTTCGCCTGACCGCCGATGTCCCACGCGCCGCGCGGCCCGAGGAACAGGCACACCTCGACGCCCGCAGCGGCGCCGAGCGACACCATCTCCTCGATCTCGGCGTCGGTCAGCATCATCACGCCGCTGCCCTGCGAGACCCGGTGGATCGTGACACCGCGTTCCTTGGCCTCGTCCAGGACCGCGGTCATCACCCGCGGTCCCTCGCAGGACGGGATCTCCACCTTGTACGGCGGGCCGTCGGAAAACGTTCTACTCGACGCGTCCCCGGGCCGGAAACCGCGGTCGGCGAGCAGCGCACGTGCTTCGCGAAGGTTCATGTCTCGCTCCAAGGTCCGAGTCGTCCGGCCGACGTCAGGTCGCGCGCCGTACCGGTGATCTCCAGGTCGAATCGTTCGGCCGCCTCGGTCAGCAGGGCCGGGGTCACCATCAGTTCGTTCGGGGACAGGGTGTCGCGGATCCGGGCGAGCCGCAGCTCCGACCAATGCCGACGGCCGCACATCGTCACCGCTGCCAGCACCGCCGCCTCGTCGTCCTCCATCACCATCGGCAGCCGCGAGCGCCGCGCACCACCCGCGCCCGACGTCAACGCGTTCACATAACTCGCGCGGAAATCGACCTGCTCGAGCAGCCGGGCCGGGATCACGTCCGCCAGACCGAGACCGGACGCGTTGCCGTGCGACGCCGGAGACAACGAGTGCACGCTGATCGCGGCGATCGACGGCGACTCGAACTCCGGAATGCCGTGCACCCAGCACCGCCCGATCACGTTCGTGTCCATCCCGGCACCGGACTTGTCCTTGCCGAGCTCGTCGACGACCAGCACGTCGAGCTCCTCGAACGGCAGCCGCCCAAGCAGGCTCGATGCCCTTTGCAGCAAAGCCTTCTCGGCCTCCGCAGCGATGCCGTCGGACGCCAGGAACTCGATCGACGCGGTCTGCTCGTGGGCGTTCTCCAGGATCGCCAACCCGCCGAGGATCTTGCCCTGCGCAACCACCATCCGCGCGGCGGCTTCGATGTTGGCGCCAAGCGACGGGATACCGCCGGCGTGCAGCGAGGCCGCGCCGAGGTGGTTCCCGAGCCCGATCGCGAGGATCTTCGCGATCCCGCTCTCGATCGGGCCGCGGAAATCGGTGTGCGGCTTCACCCGGTTCACCAGCAGCACACCGTCGGCCTTGGCAGCGATCGCGTCGTGATGCACCTCGGTGCCGTCGTCGAGCACGCCGACCACGACCGTCTCCATCGTCGCCTCGATGGCGCACCCAACGGACTCCGGTGTGATGCCGAGGCCGGCCAGCATCTCTCGCTGGCCCTCGGCAGTCGCCCCGCCGTGCGATCCCATCGCCGGGATCACGAACGGCGCCGCGCCCACATCACGTAACCAGTCCACAGCCGCCTTCACCACCGGCACCAGGTCGTGGATCCCACGGCTGCCCGCGGTGACCGCGATCCGGGCGCCCGGCTGCACCCGGGATCGCAACGACTCGAGCGCCGCCCGCGCCTCGCCGTACGGGTCGGCCGACGTCGGCAGCTCCGTCAGGATCCGCCGAATCGGCGTCACCTGCGGCAGCACTCCCGCCGGCCGCAGCCCGCGTACGGCTTCGAACGGTCCCCAGCTCATCAGTGGCTCTGGCGGCCGACGGCGGAGCCGGTCCGACCGACCAGGAAGTCGAGGTCGCAGCCCTGGTTCGCCTGGGTGACGTGGTCGACGTACAGGCGGGCCCAACCGCGGTCCGTCGGCGGCGTCGGAGGCTGCCAGTCCGCACGGCGCTTGTCCAACTCCTCCTCGGAGACGTCGAGGTGCAGCCGGCGGGCCGGTACGTCGAGCTCGATCCAGTCACCGGTCCGCACCAGCGCCAACGGCCCACCCACGGCGGCTTCCGGCGACACGTGCAGGACGACGGTGCCGTACGCCGTACCGCTCATCCGCGCGTCCGAGATCCGCACCATGTCGTCGACGCCGATCTCGGCGAGCTTGCGCGGGATGGTCATGTTGCCGACCTCGGGCATCCCCGGGTACCCACGCGGGCCGGCGTTCTGGAGGACGAGAACGGTGTCTTCGTCGACGTCCAGGTCCGGGTCCTCGACCGCCTTGTCGTACTCCTCGATGCTGCTGAACACCAGCGCCTTGCCGCGGTGCCGCGACAGTCGCTCCGACGCCGCGGACTGCTTGATGACCGCGCCGTCCGGAGCCAGATTCCCCTTCAGTACGGCGGTTCCCGCGCCACTGCCGAGCGGGTCGCTGACCGGGCGAATCACGGCGTACGTCTCGCTGCCGGGCGCGGCGCCCGGGTACACCGACTCGATCCGCTCGGCGTTCGCGACGTTCTCGCCGATCGTTTTGCCGGTGACCGTGATCGCCTCGGTCTTGAGCAGCGGCAGGATCTCCTTCATCACCGCGGGCAGGCCGCCGGCGTAGTAGAAGTCCTCCATCAGGTACTTGCCGGACGGCTGCAGGTCGACGAGCCACGGGACGCCACGCGCCCACTCGTCGATGTCGTCGAGGCTGACGTCCACGCCGACCCGGCCGGCGATCGCGAGCAGGTGGATGACAAAGTTGGTCGAGCCACCGATCGCGGCGTTCGCGCGAACCGCGTTGGCGAAGGCGTCACGGGTCAGGACGTCGCTGATCTTCAGGTCTTCCTGGACCATCTCGACGATCCGCCGGCCGGACTTCTGCGCGATCACGTACCGGCGGGAGTCGACGGCCGGGATCGCCGCGGAGCCGGTCAGCTGCAGGCCGAGCGCCTCGGCCATGCAGGCCATCGTCGACGCGGTGCCCATCGTCATGCAGTGGCCGTTGCTTCGTGACTGGCCGGCCTCGGCGGCGGCGAAGTCCTCGGCGGACATCCGGCCGGCGTTGAGGTCCTGCGTGAAGCGCCAGACCGCCGTACCGGAGCCGATGTCGCAGCCGCGGAATTTACCGTTCAACATAGGACCGCCGGTGACGACGATCGTCGGCAGGTCGACGCTGGCCGCACCCATGATCGAGCCCGGCGTGGTCTTGTCGCAGCCGGTCAGCAGCACGACACCGTCGATCGGGTTGCCGCGCAACGACTCCTCGACGTCCATGCTGAGCAGGTTGCGGAACAGCATCGCGGTCGGCCGCAGCAGCGTCTCGCCGAGCGACATGACCGGGAATTCCAGCGGGAACCCGCCGGCCTGCCAGACACCGCGCTTGACCGATTCGGCCAGCCGGCGCAGGTGCGCGTTGCACGGGGTGAGCTCGGACCAGGTGTTGCAGATCCCGATCACCGGGCGGCCGTCGAAGGCCTCCTCGGAGAAGCCCTGCGACTTCATCCAGGACCGGTGGATGAACCCGTTGCGGCCGTGCTCGCCGAACCAGTGGTCGAAGCTTCGCCGGCCGGTCGACGCCGGGGCCTCTTCACCGGGCAGAACGTTGCCCTCGCCCGGGTCGTTGGTCGGAGGGACATCTGTCATCGCGACACCTCACCTGTCGTCACGGTTCCGTTCACCCGGCGGCTGATCCCGGCCGGGTTCGAGTCCTTCAGTACGTCGGGCAGTACGGCGTCCGGGGTGTCCTGGTACGCGACCGGGCGCTGGAACCGCCGGGCCGCCGTCACGCCGACGCTGGTGTGGATCGAGCCCACCGTCGACGGGAACGGCCCGCCGTGGTGCTGGGCCCACGACACGGCGACACCGGTCGGCCAGCCGTTCCACAGCACGCGACCGGCGCGGTCGGTCAGCAGCGGGAGCAGTTCCTTGGCCAGCTCGGCCTCGGAGTCCTCCGCGTGCAGGGTCGCGGTCAGGTTCCCGTCGAACGACTCGATCGCCGCCCGCAGTTCGTCGAGCGAGCCGTACTCGACGACGATCGACACCGGGCCGAAGCACTCCTCGAGAATCTCGTCCCGACGCGCCAGCAGTTCCGGCACCGTGGTCTGCAGCAGGGTGGCGCCGGCGGACGCCCAGACGCGGATCCCGTCGACCTTCTGCAGCCGGTCGAGGCCGGAGCTGAAGCCCTCCTTGATCCGGTCGTTCAGCATGGCCGCCTCCGCGACACCGCCGACCGCGTCGGACAGCTGCTCCTGCAGTCCGTGCCCGGCCGGGAGGAACAGCAGGCCGGGCTTGGTGCAGAACTGGCCGACGCCGAGCGTGAACGAGCCGACGTACCCGGTCGCGATGTCCTTGCCTCGGGCATCGACCGCGGCCTGGGTGACGAACACCGGGTTCAGGCTGCCGAGCTCGCCGTAGAACGGGATCGGCTCCGGCCGGGTGACCGCGATCTCGTGCAGCGCCTTGCCGGCCGGGACCGAACCGGTGAAGCCGGCGGCGGTGATCCGCGGATCCTTCAGCGCGGTCACGCCGACGTCGAAACCGGAAATCAGGCCGAACGTTCCCTCCGGTGCTCCGGCGGCTCGCAGCGCCTCGATCATCACTTCCGCGGTCCGCACGGACAGCTCCGGGTGCCCCGGGTGCGCCTTGACGATGACCGGGCAACCGGCCGCGAGCGCGGACGCCGTGTCGCCGCCGCAGACGCTGAACGCGAACGGGAAGTTGCTGGCGGCGAACACCAGGACGGGTCCGAGCGGCACCAGCACGCGCCGGAGGTCCGGCCGCGGAACCGGTTTGGCCTGCGGGTCGGCGGTGTCGATGATGACCTCGAGCAGCGAGCCCTCCTCGAGCACGTCGGCGAACATCCGCAGCTGGCCGGTACTGCGCGCGACCTCACCGGTCAGCCGGGCTTCAGGCAGCGAGGTCTCACGCATCGCGATCGGCACCAGGTCACCGGCTGCCGCGTCCAGCGCGTCCGCGACGGCGCGGATCCAGCCGGCCCGGACCGCGGGTTCCGCCGCACCGAACGCGGGCGCCGCGGCGGTCGCCGCCGCCAGGGCCTGCTCGAGCTCGGCGGGCGTGGTGTCCTGGGTCATCGCTTTCCCTCCAGGTTGTCGGTGGCCAGGTACCGGAACGGCTCCCGGCCGGTGGCCACGGTGTTGGTCAGCGTGCCGACCTCGTCGATGGTGATCGTGATGACGTCCCCCTCGGCCAGCGCGAAGTCCAGCTCCGGCACGATGCCGGTCCCGGTCGCGAGGATCACGCCGTCGGGGAAGTCGTTCGGCAGGAACAGTACGTCGATGAGGTCCTGGAGGTCGCGCACCAGCTTGGCGGTGGACGTCGTACCGGTGAACACCTCGTCGTCGCCGCGACGGATCACCAGGTCGATCGTGAGTGCCTTCGGGTCCGCGACCTCCCAGGCGGGGCGGATCCCGCTCGCGAGCGCACAACCGCCCGCGAACAGCTTCGCCTGCGGGACGTACAGCGGATTCACGCCTTCGATCGAGCGTGAGCTCATGTCGTTGCAGACGGTGAACCCGACGATTTCGCCATGGCTGTTTGCGACCACGGCCAGCTCAGGCTCGGGTACGTCGTGCCCGGAGTCGGAGCGGATCCCGACCGGTTCGCCGTCCACGACGACGCGCCAGGCCGGCGCCTTCTGGAACAGTTCGGGCCGGTCGGCGGTGTAGACCTTGTCGTAGACGGACTGCTCGGTGCTCTCCTCCATCCGGGCGCCGCGGGAGCGTTCGTACGTCACGCCGGCGCACCACACCTCGCCGCGGTTGTCGATCGGCGGGAGGAACGTCAAACCGTCGGCCGGCACCTCGTCGCCGGTCTTGTCCACCTCCGCCTGCAGGTCGCCGAGCGGCAGCCGGAGCAGTTCGGCGAACGAGTTCACGCCCTGCAGCGGCGCCACCGTGTCCCCGGTGCGCACACCAGGGGTCGGGCGACCGTCGACCGGGGAGACGTAACGGACCAGGTGCATGGGCAGGCCTTTCACATCGACGTTCCGAGCAAACCACGGGTGATCTGGAAACCGACGTTGCCCGAGGCAACCGCCTTCGGGACGAGTCGGCGGGAGGCGACGGCGGCGATCGTCTCGAGCCCGGTCCGGGCCTGCTCGGCCGCAGGCCCGGTCGCGACCGCGTCCAGGTCGTCGCCGTACGTCGCGACCGTCGACGGGTCACTGCTGAACTCGACGACCGGTACGAATCGCTGCGCCGACAGCGTGCCGCCCGCGACGTGGGCGAGGATCTGCTGGACACCTGTCGCGCCGAAGCCGGTCGCGGTTTCCATCCAGTCGGTGCCGGGCATCCGCATCACGTGCCAGCCCGGTTCCGCGAGTCGCTGACCGTGCGCGACCGTCGCTCCGACCTGGTCGGTCGACCCGAAGGCCGCCGTACGGAAAACGTTGTTCGCGAGCAGTGCGCCCCGCGACGACAGGACAACGGAACCGCCGGATCCGACGATCTCCTCGCCGATCAGGGCGAGCGCTTCCGCGGTCTCGTCGGTGAGCGGACCGCGAGCCTCCAGGGCGACCGTGAGTGCGCCGAGGTCGCCTTCGGTGTGGGCCGGTGCGGGCAGGTCGAAGCTGCCGAACCAGTCGCGGACCTTGTTGCCGACGGCATCGAGACCGCCGTCGGCCTGGATGCTCGCCCAGCCGAAGCGGGACGGGTCCGCGCCGGCCTCGACGAGCCGGGACCGGAAGTAGTCGTTGTGCGTCTTCTCGCAGCCGTGCTCGAGCAGCAGCGCCAGCCGGGTGTTCGGGTGCAGCAGGTAGCCGAGCATGATGCGGGCGAACGTTTCCTCGGAGGCGCCACCGCTGCTTCCGCAGCCCTCGGTGTGCGGCAGCGCGACCATCCGGGTGACCGCGTCGCCGGCCCACTTCTCGGCGTCGGCCTGAGCGGCGATGCGCAGTGCGATCTGGCCGGAGCACAGGCTGGTCGGCAGGATCAGGCCAACTGCTTCGGGAACGTTGCGACCGTCGACCTCGAGCAGTTGGGTGAGGGTGCGTCCGTCCGAGGTGTTTCCGCGGTGCGGCAGTCCGTCCAGGGGTGCGTCACGGTCCTCGACAGGCAGTTCGGCGAGCGCGCGGCTCATCCGGCCGTCGGTGGTGATCGAGATGCCTTCGCGCGGGCCGGTCTGCTTCCAGTTCCGCCAGATCGACACCTGGCTGTGGCCGGCGCGTTCGCCCGCGCTCTGCTCCCCCGACGCGACGCGAACGGTCAGCTCGAAGGTTTCCGCGGTCAGGTCCGCCATCGGCGTCCCGGTCAGGTACTTGCCGGCGTCGACGTCCATCTCGGCCTGCAGCCGCTGGTACCGGGCGCTGGTGGTGACGAACTTCAGCGTCGGAACGAACGGGAAATTGGTGATCGAGCCGTTTCCGGTGGTGAAGAAGATCAGGTTGCAGCCGCTGCCGATCTGGCCGGCCACCGACTCCAGGTCGTTGCCCGGGCTGTCCATGAAGACGTAGCCGGTGCCGGGCAGCGGTTCGCCGTAGTCGATGACGTGATCCAGCCGGACCTCGCGCGGCAGTTTCCGCGCGGCGCCGATCGACTTCAGCACGATGTTGTACAGCCCGCGGTACACGTTGCCGCCGGACGGGTTGCCTTCGGCGGTGTGACCGTGCCAGCCGACGCGTTCCTTGAACGACTTGATGGTGGCGAGAAAACGTTTCGCCGTCGCGAGGTCGCGGACGTTCTTCAGCACGTACGGCTCGGCGCCGATCAGTTCGTCGGTTTCCGCGAGCACCGCCGTACCGCCGTGCCGGATCACCTCGGCGCCGACCAGCCCGGCGAGCGGGTTGGCGGAAATTCCGGAAAACGCGTCAGAACCGCCGCACTGCAGCGCGATCCGCAGGTCCGCGAGCGGGACCTCCTCGCGCTGCTGCGCGTCGACGATCGGCAGCCAGGGCTCGACCAGCTCGGCCGCGGCCTGCAGGTCGTGCTCGAAGGCGCCCTCGCGAGTGAAGTACGCGTGCGGCACCTTGATCGACGGGTAGCCGCGCTCGGTCATGAAGTTCTTGATCGCCTGACCCGAGACGACGTCGCCTTCGATGTCGACGATCAGCACGGCGCCGACGTTCGGGTTCAGGGTGAAGCCGGCCAGCGTGGCGAGCAGGAAGTGCAGGTTGTTCGGGACCTCGTCCTCGCCACCCTCGGTGTGCGCGACCGGTACGACGCCGTCGCCTGCGGCCGCACCTTCGAACCGGCGGGCCAACTCGGTCACGAACCCGCTGCTGCGTGAACTCGTCGCGAGCAGGACGACGTGGTTCCGTGTACCGGCCGGGCCCTGCTCGCGGGGATAGCCGAGGAACGTCCCGGGCTGCTCGACGCTGGTCACCTGGGCGCCGAAGTGCAGCGCGGACTCGTCCAGCTCGTACGGATCGAGCGGCTCGTTGGTCGCGCTCGGCTCGGCCGGCAGACCCTCGACACCGCGGGCGGTCACCGCCGCGAGGCTGGTCGGCGTACAGACGTAGTCGCCGGGCACCAGATCCCGCGAGGCGCGCGCGAACGGGGTGTTCCACGAGGTCAGCGCGGCACCGGTCGCGACCGGAGTGACCACGAAGCGGTGGCCCTCCATGACCGTGTGCGGCAGCGTGATCGTCGTACCGTCCAGCTCGATCTCGATTCCGGCGTCCAGCCGGCGCGAGGCGATCGCGACGTTGTCGCCGGGCTCGGGCAGTACGCCGACCTCTTCGAACCTCACCATTGGCGCCTTCCCGTAGCTTGAATCAGGCTGAATCGTGCATGATGCATGATTACCAGTGTTACCCTGCCGAAACCTGATGGGTGGGGTCAAGACCGCGACCAGATGCGGAGACACCAGATGAGCGAGTCCGTGGCACCGGTGGACCGGCGACTGCTGCGCCGGCAGATGCTCGCCGACGACGTCTACGAGGCCATCAAGACGATGCTCATGGACCACGTCATCCGGCCGGGCGCGCGAATCTCGATCGACGGGCTGGCGCGCGAGTTCCAGGTGTCGTCGACGCCGGTCCGGGAGGCACTCGCGCGGCTGGAGTCCGAGGGGCTGGCGGTCAAGGAGCCGCTGAAGGGGTACCGCGCGACGCCGCTGCTGACGCTGGAGGAGTTCGACGACCTGTACCGCTTCCGGCTGCTGCTCGAGCCGTGGGCGGCCCGGCGAGCGGCCGAACTCATCGACGACACCGGCCGCGAGCGGCTGCGCGCCGAGTTGGCCAACGCGGTCGAGCCGACGTCGGTCGACTACGCGGGGTACAAGTCGTTGACCGCGCACGACAACCGGTTCCACTCGCTGATCGCGTCGTTGTCGGGGAGCGAGCAGGTGCGGCTCGCGTTCGAGCGGACGCACTGCCATCTGCACATCTTCCGGTTGCACTACGACCGCGACATCGGTCCGGAGGTGCTGACCGAACACCACGCGCTGGTCGAGGCGATCACGTCCGGCGATCCGGGCGCTGCCCAGGCCGCGATGACGCAGCACATCGAGAACTCGATGACGGTTCGGCTGCGGCGCATCTACGAATGACGCGACTGCCGTTTCCGCTCGCCGTACCTGGTGCGTTGCAGGAGTACATCCTCGATTTCCAGTGGGATCTGGAGTTGCTGCACGCCCTCGAGTTGCCGTTCTGGGCGTTCGAGGGGCAGCCGTTTCAGCTGACCCCACGGGACGTTGCCGCGGCGCCGTCGGTTTACCGGGAGCAGTATGCGCGGACTCTGCGTGCCGACCTGCGGCATCCGATCGACGTCGTACGGCGTCCTTCCGGGCGGATCACCATCCTCGACGGGGTGCATCGACTGCTGCGGGCATCGCTCGAAGGGCGGACGACGGTGGCCGTACGGGTGCTGGAGTGGTCGGAGCTGGACCGGATCGCCGTTCGCGGTTGACGGTCACTCCAGCGGCGCGCCGCCGTACGAGACCTCGTTGCCGTCAGGGTCGAAGAACGTCGCGTGGCGGACACCGTTCTCGTACGTCTCCCGGACCGCCGGCTCGATGCCACGCTCGGCGATCGCGGCAAGCGTCGCTTCGAAGTCCTCGACGAACAGCGTGTGCTGCGCGTGGCCGGCGTGTTCCGGCACGACCTCGATGTAAAGGAACTGGTGTTCGCCCAGCTCCCAGACGGCCTCGATGTCGTTCGGCAGGAAGCTGGGCGGCCCGCCGAACAACTTCTCGTACCAGGCCGCCGCGGTCTCGTAGTCACTGACGGAAACACCCGCAAACAGATCCATACCGGATACTACCGAGCGAGGGGTCGCGGACCTGCAGGTATGCAGAACCCGGCTTCGAGAGCCTTGAAAGCGCTCTCTCGCCGGGTTCTGCAGTGCTGGAGGTGCACCTGCCGGGTTACGCGGGGGCGTCGCCGTGGTCGGGGATTTCCAGTTGGACGCCGCCTTGGAGGGCGGACTGGTGGGCGATGATGCCGGGGAGGGTGTAGCGGGCCGAGACCCAGGCATTGATCGGCGGAAGGGTCTTGTCGGCGACTGCGCGAACGAAGTCGTCGGCGAGGAAGTGGTGCGAACCCTCGTGGCCGTTGTGCAGGCCGTCGAACTCCTGCGGGAGCCGCGAGCGGTCGTGCACCGGGGACAATCCGGAGCGGAACGCGGCCTGCAGCGCCGGGTCGACGTTCGCCAGGTCGGCGTCGTCGCCGGTCGGCTTGGTCTCCATCAGGTGGCTGACGTCCTCGACGCCCTCCTTGTTCTGCCACAGCGTCGTTGTGGCCAACTGCTCGAAGCTGCCCTCGGTCCCGAACACGCGCAGCCGCGACTCACGGATGTGCGACGGGTACCCGACGCGGCGCATCTCGTTGGTACGCATGATGCCGCCGTCGGCGAGCTTGAACAGCGCCGTCGCGTTCGAGAAGTCGTTGTCGAACTGGCTGATCTCCTTGTCGAACACCCCGTCGCCGCGGTCGTCCTTGACGCCGATCGCCGACACATGGGTGGCGTACTGCCCGGTCACCGACAGAACGTTGCCGACGGCATGCGTCGGGTAGAGCAGCGGCGGGAACGACGCGGTCTTCTTCCAGTCGTCACCGCCGGAGTACTGGTACGCCGCGTAGAACCCGAGGTCCATGTCGTGGACGTAGTCGCCCTCGCTGTAGAACACCCGGCCGAACGCGCCTTCGGCGAGCTTCTGCCGGCAGTACACCGAGGACGGGTAGTAGTAGCTGGTCTCCCCCATCATGTAGGTGAGCCCGGTTTCCTTGACCAGTTCGATGATGCGGGCGATCTGGTCCGCCTCGATCGCCATCGGCACCGTCGAGTACACGTGCTTGCCGGCCTCGAGCGCCTTGATCGCCATCTCGCCGTGCAGCCAGCGCTGCGTGAAGATCGCGACCGCGTCGACGTCCGACTCGAGCATCTCCTCGAACGACGCCGGCGTCACGCTGACGCCGTACTTCGCGGCGAGCTCGGCCGTCCGCTCGGGGCGGATGTCGGTCAGGCGCACGTCGGACACGTCCGGGTGCGCGGACCACAGCCGCAAGAACGAAGGCGCGAACTGGCCGGCCCCAACCACACCGATGCTGATTCCCATGCGCCCTAGCGAATCACACATTTATGTTCCATGGAAGAACATATTCAGACGTTGAAACATGTGGGCCGCGTCACGCCCACGAGCGCGCGCGAACGGATCTCCACTCGTCACGCAGGCCCCTCTTCAGCACTTTGTGCACCGGATCCGTAGGAAGAGCCCGTCGATGTACGGATCTGGTGCACAAAGTGCGTCACCGGCGCCGCGTGCCCCGTCGCGGCGTGGGTGTTAGGCGGCGGACAGGAGGTGGGGGTTGTCGGTGGTGATGCCGTCGACGCCCAGGGCGGTGGCTTCGGCGAGGGTTTGGGCGTCGGGGACCGGCCAGGCGGTGGCCGAGAGGTTGGCGGCGTGCAGTTCGGCGACCCCGGACGCGGTCAGGCCGGCGATGCCGCACAGCGCCCAGCTCGCCTCGGCGGCCCGGGTACGGCGGATGACCTCGGCGATCTGCGGCGTACGGCCGAAGATGTGGCCGGTGATCGCCTCCGGAAACGCCTCCCGTACCGCGAGCAGGATCTCCGGGTGGAACGACGTGACCAGCGTCCGCTCGGCCAGCGCGGGGTCCGACTTCAGCGACTGTGCGAGCAGCGGTACGGCGGCCTCGGCCTTGACCTCCGCCTGGAAGCGAACGTCGATCGCGGCCACCGTCTCGGCCCACGTCGGGACCTGCTCACCGAGGCCGGCGTCGAGTGCACGGACCTCGGCGAGCGTCAGCGAGCTCACCTCGCCCGTTCCGGACGTGGTGCGGTCGACGGTGGCGTCGTGCATGATCACGAGCTCGCCGTCCGCGGTCACCCGCAGGTCGAGCTCGATCTCGTCGCACCCGTCCGCGACCGCCCGCCGGAACGAGCGCAGGGTGTTCTCCGGTTCGGTCCCGAGTGCGCCCCGGTGGCCGGTGATGATCACAGAACCTTCTCCTCGTAGAGCCGCTGGACTTCTTCCCCGATCGCCTCGAGCCGACGCGCGACGTCCTTGAACACCTTCTTCGGTGCCGCGTTGTCGGAATAGATCTGCTGCAGACCGGTGTAGATCTCGACGTTGGCGTTGCGGCCGTACAGGCGGACCGCGTCCTGCTGCCGGGCGATCTCGAGCTGGTCGATCGCGACCCCGAAGTTCGGCTGGTCGGCGATCAGCTTCTTCAGCTCGGGCAGGTCGCGGGCCGCGTCGACGACCGGGAGGTAGCCGGTCTGCGCGGTCCAGAACGCCGAGTTCTCCGGCCGGGCGAGGAACTGCAGGAACGTGGCCGCGGCCTGTTTCCGCTCGGTGCTGATGTTGCGCAGCATGCCGATCCCGCCGCCACCGGTGGCGATCCCGGACGCGACCTCGGACGGGATGAAGCCCACCCCGACCGGGAACTTCGCGGTGGTCGTCATCTTCTTCAGACCACCGGTCGACTCCTGCATCGTCGCGACCAGCCCGTTCGCGAAGTCCGTGCTCGGGCTGTGCGCCATGTAGGCAGCCTTCTCCTCGTGGACCATCTGGCGCTGCCATTCGCCGGCCGCCACCGCGCCGCCTTCGTCGATGGTGACGTCCAGCCCCTTGGAGTAGGCGCCGCCGAACTGCCAGACGTTGCCCTGGAACTGCCAGTCACCGTCGACCTTGGCGAGGGCCAGCGTCCGCAACGACCGCCCGTTGACCTGTACCTTGGACAGCTCCGGCACCCAGGACCGCAGCTCGGTCCAGGTCCGCGGCGCGCGGTCGGGCAGGCCGGCCTTCTGGAAGGCTTCCTTGTTGTAGTAGAAGATCGGCGTACTCCGGGCGAACGGTACCGCCCAGCTCTGCCCTTTCACGACGTACTCGCCGAACAGCTTCTTCTGGTAGACGGCCGGCCCGAACCCGTCGGTGAAGTACGAGTTCAGCGGCTCGAGCGCCTCGTTCAGGAAGAACCGTTCCCAGGTCACATCGGACAGGATGGCGAGGTCCGGTGCCTCCTTGGCGACCAACGCCGCCGCGACCTTCTGGGCCACGTCGTCGTAGCTGCCCTGGAACTGCACCTCGACGAACACGTCGTCCTGCGAATCGTTGAACTTGGCAACGAGCTTGTCGACCGCCTTGCCGTTGGCGCCGCCGTACGACGTCCAGAACACCACCCGCACCCGGTTGCCGTACTTCTTCGGCACCGAGCCGGCCGGCTGCGAGTACACCGCGTCGACGGCCCGGTAACCGCACCCGGCCAGGGACGCGGCCGCCGTCAGGCCAAGGAAGATCCTGCGCTTCATCGTCATCCCTTCAACGCTCCTTGGGTGAGACCGCCGACGATGTAGCGCTGGGCGATCAGGAAGATCACCAGCATCGGCGCCAGCATCATCAGCGTTCCGGCCATGATGGTGCCCCAGCTCGCCACGCCCTCCTCGGTCTTCAGGATCAGCAGACCGATCGGCAGGGTTCGCATCGAGGCGGAGTTCGTGACGATCAGCGGCCAGACGAAGCTGTTCCATTCCTCGACCGCAGTGATCACCACGACCGTGATCAGCATCGGCCGGGACATCGGCAGCACGACCCGCCACAGCGTCCGCAGGTGTCCCGCGCCGTCGACCGCGGCGGCGTCGGTCACCTCGGTCGGCAGGGTGAGGAAGTGCTGGCGCATCAGGAACGTCGCGAACGCCGAACCGATGCCGGGGATGATCAGGCCGGCGTAGGTGTTGATCCAGCCGAGCGAGGCCACCGTCAGGTAGTTCGGCAGCAGGGTCACATGGCCGGGCACCATCATCGCGCCGAGGACGCCGAAGAACAGCACCTTCTTGAACGGGAACCGCAGGTAGGCGAAGGCGTACGCGGTCAGAACCGCGTTGATCACCTTCAGCAGCGTCCCGAGCACCGTGGTGATCGTCGAGTTCAGGAAGAACCGGTCGAACGGCGCCGCTTCCCAAGCCAGCTTGAAGTTCTCCCAGCTGAGGTGGTCCGGCCACCACACCGGCGGCCAGCTGTAGATCTCGGTCGGGGTCTTGATCGTGGTCGAGATCAGCCAGTAGAGCGGGCCGAGGAACACCGCGGCCACTCCGATCAGTACGACGTACTGGATCGCACGTGCCTTCATCGGTAGTGCACCCGCCTCTCCATCACCCGCGCCTGCACGGCGGTGACCACCAGCAGAATGACGAACATGATGATCGACAGCGTCGCCGCGCGACCCGCGTTGAACGCCTTGAATCCTTCGTTGTAGATCGACCAGCTCAACGTGCTGGTGGCATCACCAGGGCCACCACCGGTCATCACTGCGATCACGTCGAACGCCTGGAAGGTGCCGATCACGGTCGTGATCAGCAGGAAGAAGGTGATCGGCGCCAGCAGCGGCAGCTTGATCGCCGTGAACCGGGTCCAGGTCGAGGCGCCGTCGATGGCGGCCGCCTCGTCGAGGTCCTTCGGCAGGCTCTGCAGACCGGCCAGGTAGATCAGCGCGGCGAAGCCGATGTTCTTCCACAGGTAGACGATCACCAGGCCGGGCAGTGCCCAGTCCGAGCTGTTCATCCAGTCCGGCGGCTCGGCGCCGAACGGTTCGATCAGCGCCCGGATCAGGCCGTACCCCGGGTCGAACATGAACGCCCAGATGGTCGCGACGGCCGCGCCGGACAGTACGTGCGGTGCGAACGCGATCGTCCGCACGGCACCGCGGCCCTTCAGCGGCAGGTTGAACAGGAACGCCAGGGCGAGCCCGATCACCAGGCTGCCGAGCACGATCAGCCCGGTGAACACGACCGTGATCCACAGCGTCTTGTGGAACGCCGGGTCGGTCAGCGTCCGGCCGTAGTTGGCCAGCCCGATGAACTTCGGGCGGGCCGCGATCATGTTCCAGTCGGTCAGGCTGAGGAACGCGTTGTAGATGATCGGCCAGTACGCGAAGACCGCGATCACCAGCAGGTTCGGTGCCACCAGCAACGCGAACAGCCCGTACTCGCGCCGCCTCCGGCGCCTCCGCTGATCATTGCCTGTAGCAATTGTTTTCTCGTCCGGATGAGTCCGGGCCGGCAGGTCTACGACTGTCACACCGACCTCCTTGTGAGTAGCTCTTGCAGTGGGGCGGCCACCGTGGGGGCGGCGGCCAGGATGCCGTGCGGGAAGACCGGCCCCCGGACGACGGTCGCGCCGGCTTCGCGCGCGATCAGTGCGCCCGCCGCGACGTCCCAGGGCTGGATCAGGTGCTCGTAGTACGCGTCCGCCGTACCGTCGGCGACCGAGCACAGGTCGAGGGCGGCGGATCCTCCGCGGCGTACGTCGCGGACGGCGGGCAGCAGGTCCTGCAGTATGGCGGCCTGCTCGGCGCGGCGCTCGGGCAGGTAGGAGAAGCCCGTGGACACGAGGGCCGCGGCCAGCTCCGTACGGCGGAGCGCGCCGAGTCGCTGGTCATCGCGGTAGGCGCCGTCGCCGCGTACGGCGGACCACGTCGTACCGGTGCGCGGCTGGTGCACCACGCCGACGAGCGCGCCGTGGTCGTCCTCGGCGGCGATCGACACGCACCAGTCGAGCCGGCCGTACAGGTAGTTGACCGTGCCGTCGAGGGGATCGATGACCCAGGTCAGGCCGGTGGACGACGTGCGCGAAGCGCCTTCCTCACCGAGCAGGCCGTCGCCGGGGCGGGCCGCGGTCAGACCGTCGGTGATCAGCTTCTCGGACGCCCGGTCGGCCGCGCTGACCGGATCACTCGCCGAGCTTTTGGTCTCGACATCGGCCGCGTCGATCGACAGACTCCGCTGTCGGGCCAACAACTCGTGGCCCGCTGTGTGGGCCAGGCGAACAGCGAGTTCGCGCAGGTCAACGAGGTGCGTCTCAGCGGGCATGCGGGTGAAATTATCACCGAATGATGGTGACGTATAGAGAATCTCTGTGATTTTCTCACGAAGATCACAACAGTTCGCAGAATCGTTGCAGAGCGTTTGGCCAGCGGCACGGCGGCGGGCGGACGTGCAGGTATGCAGAACCCTCGATCCAGGGGTCTCGGCCGCCCGAAACCCAGGGTTCTGCATACCTGGAGGTCCGCCGGACCCCCGAATCAGTCGTCGTCGTCGTTGCGCAGGCGGACACCGGTGACGCCGTCCAGGTCGTCCAACGCGATGACGAGGTTCTCCAGCGGTGCGCGGCCGGTGAACCGCATGGAGGCTCGCACCTGCTGACGGCCGCCCTCGCGATGCACGTCCGTCCCGAGGACCGAGGCCTCGAAGCCCATCGACGTGGCGGTCGCAAGGATGTCGCGGAGGACGCCGGCGCCGTCGTGGTACCGGACCGTGACGATGCGACGGCGGTCCGGCGACGGCAGGAACCGGGCGATCCTGGCGAACGGGCCGACCGCGATCAGATGCAGCAAGGTCGCGGCGACGGCGAGCACCGGCATGCCCGCGCCACAGGCCATGCCGATCGCCGCGGTCATCCAGATGGTGGCAGCCGTGGTCAGGCCGCGGACCACGTCCCGGCGAGTGAAGATCACCCCGGCGCCGAGGAAGCCGACGCCGGACACGATCTGGGCCGCGATCCGGGACGGGTCGAGATTGACGTCGGTGCCGAGGACGGCGCTGAAACCGAACCCGGACACCAGGGTGAACAGCGCCGCCCCGGTGCCGACCAGCGTGTGCGTACGCATGCCGGCGCTCTTCTGCCGGATCTGGCGCTCGATGCCGATGATCATCGACAGCACGAACGCGATCAGCAGCAGAAGCAGCTCGGTCCAGGTGGTGGAGGTTGCCAACTTCATGATGTCCGCCCTGTTCCCCGCCTAGACGGAGACCAGTCCGAGGGGATCCTTTCCGGCCACGAAGGCCGCCACGGCCTCCGCGGCGATCGACCCTGCACGGTGGGCGGTCTGCCGGGTGGCACCGGCCAGGTGGGGGGTCATCACGACGTTCGGCGCGGTCAGCAGGCGCGATCCGGCCGGCAGCGGCTCGGCCGGGAACACGTCGAACGCCGCGGCGCCCAGGTGCCCCGACTCCAGCGCGTCCACGGTCGCGTCGTAGTCGAGCAAGCCGCCGCGCGCGGTGTTCACCAGTACGGCGCCCCGAGGCATCGCAGCGATCTGTTCCGCGCCGATCATACCGCGCGTCTGATCGGTCAGCCGGGCGTGCAGGCTGACGACGTTCGACCGCTGCAGCAGCTCGTCGAGCCCGACCAGCTGGATCCCTTCGGGCGCCTGCTCGACGTACGGATCGGACACCAGGACGTGCGCGCCGAAGGCCTGCAGTACGCGCGCGACGCGCTGCCCGATCGCGCCGTACCCGATCAGGCCGACGGTCGAACCGTCGAGCTCGCTGCCGCACTCGTCGTACGCGTAGAGGTCGGATCGCCACTCGCCTTGCTCGAGGGTGCGCTGCAGCTGCGGAAGTTTCCGCAAGGCGCCCATCATCAGCGCGATCGCGTGCTCCGCGGCCGCCACCGCGTTGCGGCCCGGCGTCGCCGCCACGGCGACCCCGCGCTTCGCGGCCGCCGCGACGTTGACGTTGACCGGGCCGCCCCGGCACACCACCAGGAATCGCAGGTCCGGCGCCGCCTCCAGCACGCGCTCGGTGAACGGTCCCATCTGCGTGACCGCGAGCTCGACGCCGGCCAGCGCCTCGATCAGCTGCTCCTCGGCGTCACTCGCCTCGTCCACCTCGGCCACCCGCCCGTACGGCGTCAGCGGCCAGGGCAACGTGATCTCGCGGAATTCGAACGCCACATCGGGGATCGTGGTGAGCGCAGCGGCGAGCAGGTCGTTGCGCACGAAGTGGTCACCGGCGAGCAGCGTCTTGACGGTTCTCATCGAACTCCTGAAGGAAGAGGTGCGGGATCGGACCAGCGTGGACGGGCCGCCTCGATGCGGCGCAGATAGTGGGCGTATCCCTCGGCGTAGAACGCGGCGCGGGCGGGATCCGGGGCGATCTCCCGGGTTTCGGCGATCCATCCGGAACCGGCGCTGTCCGGATCGACGGCGCGACGAGCGCAGATCACCGCGCCGCGCGCCGCGACCTGTTCGGCCTCGGCGGTGTGCAGCGGCGCGTTCAGGACATCGGCGAGGATCTGGGTCCATTCGCTGCTGCGGGCTCCGCCGCCGCAGACCGTGACGCGACCGGTCCAGCCTGCTGCTTCCAGACAGTGGCGTGCCGCGTACGCGATGCCTTCACAGGTCGCGCGGACGAGGTCGGCGGTCGTGGTGGACAACGAGACACCGTCGATCGTGCCGCGGGCGCGGGTGTCGACGAAGGGCGCGCGTTCACCGGCTTCGGACAGATACGGCAGCACCGTCACACCGGACGAACCGGGCGGACTGT
The DNA here is from genome assembly GCF_040649595.1 of Kribbella sp. NPDC048915. Taxonomy (NCBI): domain Bacteria; kingdom Bacillati; phylum Actinomycetota; class Actinomycetes; order Propionibacteriales; family Kribbellaceae; genus Kribbella; species Kribbella sp. NPDC048915. The sequence goes on from NZ_JBEZFT010000077.1 coordinate 24,990, forward strand.
CCGCGAGCAGTGAGGGGAGCTGGTCGGTACCGACCCCGACCAGGGCAAGGACCCGATCAAGGGCTGCCGTACCGACCATCGCCGGCATCGCGCGCAGCCAGACGCCGGGTGTCCAGGTGCCGAGGAAGAGGCCCGCGGGCTCGCCCTCGACGGGGAGGTCGCGGGTGACGACCTGGCAGGCCAACGTCGTCCCCACGGTGAGGAGGGCGTCGCCAGGCTCGGTCACGCCGGCGCCGGCGGCCGCGGCCGGCAGGTCGTACGGTCCGGCGGAAACTCGCGTTCCGGGACGCATTCCGGTGGAGTCGTCGCGCAGTTCGCCGACGGGTCCTTCGGCGGCGACCGGTGCCAGCAGGTGACGGAGATCGGTCAGTCCGGTCGCCGCGAGTGCTTCGTCGTCGTAGTTCCCGGTTCTCGGGTCGAGGAAAGGCGCCGACGCGTCGGACACATCCGTCGCCCGGACGCCGGTCAGCGCCTGCATCACGACGTCCTTGCAGTACGCCGCCGTACCGGACCGCTCGATGACGCCAGGCTCTTCGTCGCGGACGGCTGCCAGCAGCGGACCGGATGCGCCCGGAAACATGCGGTTTCCGGAACGCCGGAACACGTGTTCCGCGGTGCCGTCCGCGGTCCACCGGTCCAGGATCGCGCTGCTGCGCGCGTCCAGCCAGGAGATCGCCGGGCGCACCGGCGTACCGTCCGGATCGACCAGCCACAGACCGTCACCTTGCGCCGTGATCGCGAGCACGCCGGGCCGGTCCCCCACCGCACCCGCCAGCTCCTTCACCACCTCGTTGACCGAGGCAACGATCTCGGCGGTCTCGTGCTCGAACCGGCCGGGCCCCGGCCGGACCAGGCGGGTCGGGCGGGACGCCTCGGCCAGCGGCCGGCCGTCGTCGCCGAACGCGACCGCCTTGGTCACGGTGGTGCCGACGTCTACTCCGACGTCCATGGGCTCCCCCTCCTACAGTTCGGCGACCTCCACGGTCGCGCCGTGGTCGCGCAGCGGTTGGATCAGTTCCTTCGGGGTCTTCTCGTCGACGATCACCATGTCGAAGTCGGTCAGTGGCGCCAGCCGGTGCAGGGCGGTGCGCTGCAGCTTGGCGTGGTCGACCAGCAGCACCTTGGTCTTCGCCGAGCGCAGCATGGCCCGCTTCACCAGGACGATTTCCTCCTCCTGGTGGAACGCGTGTGTCGCCGACACCGCCGACACCGAGCAGAACAGCAGGTCGGTGTTCAAAGCCTCGACCGCTTCCGCACACGGCATCCCACCGAACGAGTCGTGCGTCGGGGAGTAGATGCCACCGAGCGCGAGCAGCGTGATGTCGCGCTGCTCACTCAGCTTGGTGATCGCGGGCAGGAAGTTCGTTGCCACGGTCAACGGCGTGATGCCCTCGAACAGGTCGACCAGGGCGAGCGCGCTGGTCGAGTCGTCGAGCATCACCGACATTCCCGGCTCGATCATCGCTCGGGCATGGCGCGCGATCGCGGCCTTCTCGGCGTGCGCGGTGTTCAGGCGGTACGCGACGTTGCTCTCGAACACGCTGGTCGGCTGCGCGCTGACGCCGCCGCGGTACTTGCGCACCACGCCCTGTCGTTCGAGCTCGTCCAGGTCGCGGTGCACCGTCATCACGCTCACGCCGAACGCCTCGACCAGGTCGTTCGCCGAGACCGAGCCGTGCTTCACGACGTACGCCGCGATCTCGGCCTGCCGGCGCGCGGGCCGGCTCAGCTCGGTGGTGTCGCCGTCGACATCACTTGTCATGCGAGGGTCTCCAAACGCAGAGGAGGAACGTTGTACGCTTCGAGCCCCACTGTGCCGTCCTGCCATCGCAAACGCACCAACGCCGCGGGACCGAGCGCAGGTAGCAGTCTGCGGTAGTCGCTGAGCGGCAGGCCGAGCACCCTGCAGACGAGCAGCCGGATCAGTGTGTTGTGAGCGACCACGAGGACCTTCTCCCCCTGGTGCCGTTGCCCGATCTCGTCGAAGACCTCGCGGACCCGATCGGCCGCGGCGGCCGGGTCCTCACCGCCCGGGAAGTGGTTGCGGACCGGGTCGAGCTCGAACGCCTTGCCGACGGCCGGCGGCAGCTCGCTGAGCATCTTGCCCTCGGCCGACCCGAAGTCGACCTCGCGCAGCCGTGCGTCCACGGTCGGCTCGAGCTGCAGGGCTTCGGCGATCGGCGTGATCGTCTGGCGGGCGCGGAGCATCGGCGAACACCACAGCGCGTCGGGCGCGTAGCCGAGTCCCCACTCCTTCAGTTGCTGGGCCTGCCGGGTACCGACGTCGTCGATCCGGAGATCGGTCGACCCGGTGTACCGGTTGCCGTGGTGCCATTCGGTGCGGCCGTGGCGCGCGAGCACGATCGTGGTCCTCATCCGCGGTACCCCCGACGGTCGAGCTCGGCGACGAACGCGCCGTACAGGTCCTCGAGCCGATCCCCGCGCGGCTCGAGGACCCGTTCGACGCGAACCATCCGCCGGGCCGTACCGGCGAGATCCGTTCCGCCCGAGGCGGCCAGGACGGCCATGCCGTACGCCGGGTCCGGTACGGCGGGAAGCTCTACCGGGACGCCGAGAACGTCGGCGCGGAGCTGGTTCCAGTACCCGCTGCGGGTGGCGCCACCGGTGAGCGAGACCGAACGCACCGGCTCCGCGCCGAGGCTTTCCAGGTGCTCGAACGCGAGTCGCTCGATGAACGCGACGCCCTGCAGCACCGCGGCGTACGTGTGCAGGTCGTCCGCGGTGCTGCCGAGGGTGAAGCGTTCGGCCTGCGGGGCAACGAAGGGGAAGCGCTCGCCCTTCTTGGTCAGCGGATACGTGACCGCGTCGACCGGATGCGCGACCTTGTCCAAGGCGTCCAGGTCGGCGCCGGGCAGCAGCTCGGTGAGTACGCCGGCGCCCGTGCTCGACGCGCCGCCCGGGAGCCAGCCTCCGTCCGGGTGACGGTGGCTGTAGACGGCGCCGGTCGGATCGGTCAGCAGCTGTTCGCTGACACCCTTCAGGACGAGGGTTGTGCCGAGCACCGAGTTCCAGGCGCCGGGGCTGAGCGCGCCGGCGGCGATTTGCGCGGCGCAGCCGTCGGTCATCCCGGCGTACACCGGGACGCCGGCCGGTGTGCGGCCGAGCTCGCTGCCGGGGCGAACGACGTCGGGGAAGGCGTCGAGCGGGAGGCCGAGTTCGCCGAAGGCGGACGCCGGCCACGCGTCGGCGATCAGGTCGTACCCGGTCTTCAGCGCGTGGCTGGTGTCGGTCGCGACCGGATGGCCGACGAGATGGGCCGCGACGAAGTCGGCGCTGTGCACGACCCGGCGGTCGGTGAGGTCCAGGTCCAGGATCTTCGGCAGCGCCCAGGTCGGCTGCATGCTGGTCGCCCACCGCTCCGGATCGGCGTCCACGATCTGGTCACGACGGGCGGCGGCGCGCGCGTCGTCGTACATCAGTGCTGGAGTGACCGGGCGGCCGGCAAGGTCGGTGAGGAGGAAGGTGCCGGACGTCGAGCAGATCGCGATGCCGTCGACGCTGCTGGTTCCCACCTCGGCCATCACCTCGTCGACGGCGGTCAGCCAGGCCTGCGGGTCCTGCTCGTGCCGGACGCCGTCGCGGTGGCTGGTCAGCGGGCGCGTTGCGCGGGACAGAACGTGGCCCTTGGCATCGGCCAGCACGGCCCGCACACTTTGGGTGCCGAGGTCGAGCCCGATCCAGCCCACGAACGCCTCCCTGATGAGTGTTATCTAGGTTGATAACATAACACCAGAAGACGGTAAGAACGCACTACCCCTACTGAAGGCGGACAGGAAAAGCCCCCGCGGGCCGGTGGGCCGCACGGGGGTTCGGTTTCGGCGTCACCGCCAGGACCAGCGTCAGGCGTGCATCAGCACGAGGGCCGGATCGATCTCGGCGAGCTCGCGGCGACCGGCGTCGACGGCGCCGTATGCGCCGATCGGGCCACTGCTGTGCCGGCCGTTGCGGTTCAGCCAGAAGCGCCAGCCCGCCGGTGGCTGCGGCCAGTCCGGATCCGGCGTCCATCCGAGCGGCGGACGCCACTCGGCACTCGGCAGCTCCGGCCAGTCCGGTGGCGGATTGAACATGTGCACGAGTGAGTCCCTCCGGATTCCCCAGCGATCCGCGGATGATGAACTGTCTGACAGCTCAACGGTCCGGCGCACCGAATGTCACGGATAAATCTTCGTAAAGTTTCATCCGCCGTTCGGGGACCAATCTCAGCACCGAACACGGCATCCGACAACCGCCCTCTCACCAGCCGGACTGCACGTGCACCCGCACCGGGCATTCGTTGCCCGATCCACAGCACATCCACTAGTTGTCCACAGCAAACACCCGTTATCCACACCCGTTATCCACAGGCAGGGGTGGGGATTACTCGCCGTACAACCGTGCGTGCACTCGGTGGTGATCGGTGAGATTGGCCGCGAGCGTGTAGCCGAGGTGGCGGTAGGCCTCGAAGTCCCACTCGTCGTAGAACTGGTCGCCGGTGGTACGGCGCGGGAAGTCCGGATGCCCGGCGGCGTACTGCTCGAGGTCCCAGCCGAGATCGCCGGCCAGGACCGCCTTCACGAAGAAGATCTCGGTCTTGTAGGGCTTCTCGTCGCCGTCCTCGAGCGGATGGGTGGCGATGCCGTACGTCCAGGCGCGGTCGGCGCGCGGCTTGCTGCCACGGGCCATCGATGACGGGTCGATCGAGATCTCGATCCCGTGATCCATCCGGGCCGTTGCGATCGCCTCGGCGAGGGCGGTGAACCGATCCTCGGCGTCGTTCGACGCGTCGATCGCGATCACCTGGGCGGGCCGGCGGCGGAGCGCCTCGACGACGCCGAGGTTGTCGTAGTGCCCGCCGTCGGTCACGTAGATCCGGCGTTCGTACATCGACGTCGACCCGACCGCCTCGTGCAGCAGCCGGTACGGCCCGGGCTTGTCGATCACGCTGCCGACGTACCGCCGTATCTTCGGGAGGAACCCGTGCCGATCGGGGAACGACGCCTCCGCGCGGTTGTTCCAGTACGGGTTCGGCAGCCAGACACCGAGCCGCGCATTGAGTACGGCAAGCAGCAGGCGCACCGGCCGCGTCCGCGCATTCACGCGCCCGGCCAGCGGGCTGAACGCGGCGCCGCTGATCGCCATCGCCGCGGGCACCGTGACCTCGCGCTTGAGAACATCGGCCTCGCGTTCGTAGTCGGCCGTCTCCCGCCGGCCGCCGTCCGGCAACGACCGGTCGCCGACGATGCCGATCTGCGCGGCGTCGAACACGAACGGCACGCAGTCGCGCTGCGTCGGCACGAAGTCCGGGTCGTCGACGTTCGCGACACCGGCGATGACGAGCTGCGGTCCGCCGTCCAGCGGCTTGGCCCAGTCCGAGTACCGCAGCCGCAGGTGGTAGTCGAGCGCCACCGCGGCGCCGTTGTCCTGCCGCTTCACCAGGAACGCCCGCGACAGCCGCTCACGGTAGAAGGAGTGCAGCGAGGTCCGGTTCGCGTCGGTCAGCACCTTGATGGCCAGCGCGATCGCGACCAGGATCACGGCAACGCCCCAGTCCTGCTGGTACGCCGGATCCGTCGCGTACCCGACCGTCCAGCGCAGCAGTACGACGACCGCGGCGACCACGATGATCGCGCTGGCCGCCCACGGCGCGACCTTGGTCCGCAGAAACATCGCCAGCCGGGCACGGATCCCGGTCTTCTCGTCGTCCTCGACCGTCAGGCCGCTCCACAGCGTCTTGCCCAGGCCGAGCAGGACGACCACCAACGCGCTGAACGAGGCCACTCCCTGTTTCGTTGGGTCTACCAACGCCAGCAGCAGCGATGGCAGGCTCGGCTGCTCACCGGAATCGTTCGACAGCTTGCCCAGCAGATAGAGACCTCCGGGCACACCGAGCAGCAGCACCGCCACCGGTACGCCGTACTTCAGCGTGATGTTGCCGATGCCGGTGAGGATCGTGCGCACGACATCGGGCATCCGCGCCCAGCGGTCCCAGACCTTCTCGATCACGAACGTCAGCGCGCTCACCGCGAGCAGGAACACCGACATCCCGACGAAGAACCACGAGTCGTCCGGCCGCCAGTGCACCTCGAGGCCGTCCGAGATCACGCCTTGGTCCGCGAGGAACCAGCCGAGCACCCAGGCGATCGCGCGCAGTGTGATCCCGATCAGCAGCAGGTTCACGACCACGCCGAACAGCACCGAGAGCGCCGCGCGGAACATCGCCCGGCCGCCGGACAGCAGATAGCGCGTCTGCCGTCGCAGCCGCGCCAACTCGGGCGATCCTGGCGAGAACGGGTCGGTGCAGGTACGACGCAGTACGTGGAACGCGGCCGCCATGTATCCGCCGCCGCTGACGCCGATCACCGTCGACGCCTTGTCGTACAGACCGCGCTCGCGGAGCAACTGCAACGCACCCAGGCAGAACGAGGCCGACCGGATTCCGCCGCCGGAGCAGGTGATGACGAGCCGGCCGTCGTCCTTGCCGTCGCGCTTCGGCCGACGGAACGTCGCGGGCGGCGCGAGCTCCACGCCGTACCACCTGCGCTGACCGAAGCGGCTCGTCGCGACCAGGCAGATCGCGAGCACGACCGCACAGATCACGTAGACGGCACGCATCAGCCAGGTGAACCATCCTGTCGACAGGTCCGCGCACGGCGGCGTGCCGAAGTCGCGCCAGAGGACCGAGTTCTCGATGCCGTCGAGTACTGCGGCGACCAGGACGATCCAGGCACCGACGGCCGCGATCGCCTGCCAGGATTGGCGATTCAGGAACTTGACGTACTTGTAGGCACGATAGGCCGCGTACACGCTCGCGAGGACGAACGCCGAGTCGACGAGCAGCGAAAGCCTGCCGGGCACCTCACAGCCGGCCGGGGAACCAGCGGCCTCGTGAACCGCGGCGCGCATCGGCACCTGGACGACCGCGAGCACCAGGGCAAGCTGCAGTGTCTTGGTGAAGGTCTGCCGGCGACCGATCTGCTCGATCGTGGCGTCGCCCTTCGTGCCGTCCGATTCCCCGAGCATCGCCCCATCATGCCGCCGCCCCGGGGTCGCCGCGGCTCCACGCGCGTCGGCGTACACGGTGCGGGTTCGGCCGGCGTTGCGCGGGTCCGGCCGACGTTGCGCGGGTCCGGCCCGTTGCGCGGCCGGCGTCGCGCGGGCCGACGTACCGCTGGATGATCGCGGCGTCAGGCGGCCACGGGGTGGGACTGGCTGATGCGGGCGGGCACCAGGCCGTCCGCGATCCGGCGGTCGAGGGTGGCGAGTTCGGCGCAGGCGAGCGCGATCGCCTCGGCCTGCGTCGCGCAAACGGCGTACCAGAACGGGTCGTCCGGCTGCCGGTCCTCGGCGTCGTCGATATCGGCGTACCACCGGTCGTGCCGGTACTGCACGACCCGCACCTTCAGCTTCATGTGCGGTACGACGCCACGCCGGGGCACGCGGTTCCGCATCGTTCGATCCTGGTGCGAATGGTTTACAACGATGGAATCACGTCGTACAACTGGACGTCGAAGGGAGTCCGCCCCACTCTCCGGAAGGTGTTTCGCGATGAGATTCGTCCGCCCCGTCCTTGGCGCCCTGCTTGCCGCCCTGATTGCCGCCCCGCTCACCGGCGCACTCGCCGGCCCCGCTCCAGCCGCCGAACGCGAGGAGACCGCGTTGACGTCGAGTACGTTCCGGAACCCGGTGAACCCGTCCGCGGATCCGTCGTTGCTGCACTACAACGGCAGGTACTACGTCGCGACGACCCGCGGCGACCGGATCGGGATCTGGTCCTCGCCCAGCCTGGCGACACTGCTCGTCCAGCCCGAACAGGTCGTGTACCGGGAGTCGGACCCGAGCCGCAACACCCAGATGTGGGCGCCGGCGTTTCGGCCCGCCGGCGACCGTTGGTACATCTACTACACGGCCTCCGACGGCGTGGACGCCAACCACCGGATGTACGTCCTCGAGTCGGCCGGCGACGACCCGCTCGGCCCGTACAGCTTCAAGGCGAAAATCGCCGACTTCGGCGAGTACGCGATCGACGGCGAGCCGATCACGGTGAACGGGCAGCAGTACTTCGTCTGGACCGGACCCGGACGCGGCATGGGCGGCCCGGCGCAGCTGTACATCGCCCGGATGAGCAACCCGTGGACCGTCACCGGCGGCCGCGTCGCGATCCCTGCCGACGGCGGGTGCACCGAGGTCCGCGAGGGACCGACTCCGTTGTACGGCGCGACGCGGACGTTCCTCACGTACTCGACCTGCGACACCGGCAAACCGGACTACCAGCTGTGGATGAAGAGCATCGCGAACGGCGCCGACCCGATGGTCGCGTCGAACTGGGTGCAGCACCCAGGTCCGATCTTCTCGCGCAACGACGCGACCGGAGTATGGGGACCCGGGCACCACTCGTTCTTCAAGTCGCCCGACGGCAGCGAGGACTGGATCGCGTACCACGGCAAGAACACCAGCACGTACACGTACTCGTTCCGCACCACGCGGGTGCAGAAGATCAGCTGGAACGCCGACGGTACGCCGAACCTCGGCCGGCCGCTCGCCGCGGGCGCGACGCAGAACCTGCCGTCGGGTGACCCCGGCTCGAACAACTACTGGATCAACGACACCGACGCGGCCGTCACGTACACCGGCGCGTGGAGCTCGGGGTCGGGGTGCGGCAACCAGTGCTTCTGGGGCAACGACCACTGGAGCTGGGAACCGAACGCGACGGCAACCATCCGGTTCACCGGCACCCGGGTGGCGCTGCTCAGCGTCGCGGACGTCGGCAACGGCATCGCCGCGATCTCCGTCGACGGCGGCCCCGAACAGCGCATCGACTACTACAGCTCGATCCGCGTCGGTGAGCAGCTGATGTACATCAGCCCTGTGCTCCCAAGCGGCCCTCACACCGTGCGGGTCCGCGTCACCGGTGACAAGAACCCCGCCTCCTCCGCCGCCGTCATCAGCCTCGACCGCATCGAGGTCTACTGACCCGCCCACGACCACGCCGTTCCAGCGCGCCGCACCGCACCACGCGGACCCAGTACGGCACCACGCGGCCCAGTACGCCGCCCGCACCACGCCGTACCAGCGCGCCGCACCGCACCACGCCGTACCAGCGCGCCGCACCGCACCACGCCGTACCAGCGCGCCGCACCGCACTACGCCGTACCAGCGCGCCGCACCGCACTACGCCGACCCCACCACGTCGGTCCGCCACGTCGAGCCCACCGCGCCGATCAGCACGTCGTACGTACCAGAACCGGCGCACCCGCCCAGACGTCTGCCTGAGCTTCCGCACGGTGGGTTTACCCACGGTGTTGTGGGTTCCCAACCCTTCACACGGGTCAGGAACCCACAACACCGTGGGTGAACCCACCGTGCGGGA
>NZ_JBEZFT010000078.1:0-34159 GCF_040649595.1 Kribbella sp. NPDC048915
GGCGCCGGGCGGGCCGGGCGGGCGCCCGGGGGGCCCGCGGGGGCGCGGCGGGGGGGTGACGGGGGGTGACGGGGGGTGACGGGGGGTCACGGGTCACGGGGTGAAGAATTTCCAGTCGCCTTCGGTGATGACTTCGGGGGTGTTGCCGACGACCTTGATCGCGGTCTGGTCGTCGATGGCGTAGGTGGCGGCCGGGATGTGGGCGGCCCACTTCTCGGCGTTGGGTGCGGAGGCGTCGGGGTGGTGTTCGTGGTTGTAGTGCGGGATGACCGCGAAGTCGACCAGCCCGGCGCCCTGGCCGGTGACGAGGGTTCGGTCGATGTCACCGTCCGGCGTACTGAAGACGACCTGCTCCGACTTGAGCGGTTCGTCGGCGCTGCCCGGCGGCTCGGTGTACGTCTCGACGAACGTCGATGCCGCTGCCATGCTGCCCGCGCTCACGCCGACGTACACGGGCTCCAGCGCCGGGAGGTCAGCCAGACCGGAGCGGCGGAGCCAGTGCGCCAGGAACAGTGGGTCGCCGCCGGCGAACAGCAACGCATCGGCGGCGCGCACTGCCGGCTCCCAGATGGAGCGCGAGATGCTCGGCAGCACCGACAACTCCAGGACGCCGACCGACTTCCACCCCAGCTCGGCCAGCGGCGCCGGTGACTGGCCGTGCAGTGCCCGCCAAGCCATTCCGGGTCCGCCGGGGAACGGATACAGAGCGGTCGGGACGAACAACGCGTCCGCCTCGGACACCGGTTTCCCGAGCAGGTCGACCAGGGTGTCGTGGATGCTCGCGTTGGTGATGCCGGCGGAGGTCAGCAGCAGCTTCATGTCGCTCTCTTCGGTCGACGTCTGGTGGGCCGGGTACGGCGGCGTACTCGGGGTGAACGGGTGCGTTCATGACTGCAACGAAAAGTACCGCCGGGTTCCGACACTTGACCGGCGGATGTTTCTGCGGTGCATTGGGAGGTGCGGCGAGATGCCGGGGGTGAGCCATGGTCAGTGTCGAACAGCGAACAGGCTTCCCAGCTGTGTCCGAACGGCGACCGTTGGGCAAGCAGCTGGTCAGAGTCCTGACGACCACGGACCACAAGATCATCGGGCACATGTATCTGATCACGTCGTTCGCGTTCTTCCTGATCGGCGGCGTGATGGCGCTGGTGATCCGCGCCGAGCTGGCCGAACCGGGTCTGCAATTCGTGAACGAAGAGGTCTACAACCAGCTGTTCACGATGCACGGCACGATCATGCTGCTGCTGTTCGCGACGCCGCTGTTCGTCGGCTTCGCCAACGAGATCATGCCGATCCAGATCGGTGCCCCGGATGTCGCGTTCCCGCGGCTGAACATGTTCAGCTACTGGCTGTTCCTGTTCGGCGGCCTGATCGCGTCGAGCGGCTTCCTCACCCCGGGCGGAGCCCCGGACTTCGGGTGGACGGCGTACACGCCGCTGTCCAACGCCGAGCGCTCCCCCGGCATCGGCGCCGACCTGTGGATCATGGGGCTGTGGATGGCCGGCCTCGGCACCATCCTGGGCGCGGTCAACTTCATCACCACGATCATCACGATGCGCGCGCCCGGGATGACGATGTTCCGGATGCCGATCTTCACCTGGAACATCCTGGTGACATCGATCCTGGTGCTGATCGCGTTCCCGATCCTGGCCGCCTCGCTGCTCGTGCTTGAAGCCGATCGGCTGCTCGGCGCGCAGGTCTTCAGCGCGGCCAACGGCGGCCCGATCCTGTGGCAGCACCTGTTCTGGTTCTTCGGGCATCCCGAGGTGTACATCATCGCGCTGCCGTTCTTCGGCATCATCACCGAGGTCCTCCCGGTCTTCAGCCGCAAACCCGTTTTCGGCTACATCGGGCTGGTGGCCGCGACGCTCACCATCGCGCTGTTCTCGATCGCGGTCTGGGCGCACCACATGTTCGTGACCGGCGCGGTGAACGCGTCGTTCTTCTCGCTGATGACCTTCGTCATCGCGGTCCCGACCGGGGTGAAGTTCTTCAACTGGATCGGCACGATGTGGGGCGGCTCGCTCTCGTTCGACACGCCCATGCTGTGGTCGATCGGGTTCCTGGTGACGTTCCTGTTCGGTGGTCTGACCGGCGTCATCCTGGCGTCACCGACGCTGGACTACCAGATCAGCGACACCTATTTCGTGGTCGCGCACTTCCATTACGTGGTGTTCGGGACCGTGGTGTTCGCGATGTTCGCCGGGTTCTATTTCTGGTGGCCGAAGTTCACCGGCCGGATGCTCGACGAGCGGTTGGGCAAGCTGCATTTCTGGCTGCTGTTCATCGGCTTCCACACCACGTTCCTGGTGCAGCACTGGCTCGGCGTCGAGGGCATGCCGCGGCGCTACGCGTCGTACAGCGCGGGCGACGGCTTCGTCACGCTGAACCAGGTGTCGAGCGTGGGTGCATTCATCCTGGGCGCGTCGATGCTGCCGTTCTTCTACAACGTGTACAAGTCGTCGCGGACGCCGCGCGTCGGGGTGGACGATCCGTGGGGTTGGGGCCGCTCGCTGGAGTGGGCGACCAGTTCGCCGCCGCCGCGGCACAACTTCGTCACGCTGCCACGGATCAGGTCGGAGTCGCCGGCGTTCGACATGCACCATCCGGACGTCGCGCTGAGCGAGTACGGCGACAACCTCGCGCCGCGCGACAACCTGCTGGACGCGGGCGAGGACCAAGGCCGCGTCGGACACCTCGAGGAACAAACGCCCCGCGAGCGGAACGAGGACTGAACGATGCGAGGTCTGTCTGTCGTCCTGGCATCCGCGCTGCTCCTCGTCGCAATGCCCACGACGGCTGCCGCGGCCGAGACGGGCGCACGTGTCGAGACCGGTGTACGCGTCGAGACCGGGGTGGCCGGCGCGGCACCGACTCCGGCACCGACGCTGGGGTCCACGCCGCACGACACCACCCAGCTTCCCGGCACGGCGGACGACGACGCCCAAGACTTCGCCAAGACCTACCTGGCCGTGATCTCGCTGCTGATCTTCGCCCTCCTCGGTGGCGTGGCCACCGTCATCTACCTGCTCCGCCGCAACCGCACCACACCCGCAACCGCCATCAGCACTCAGCGCGAGTAACTCACTGGCGGCAGGCGGCCGTGCCTTCGAAGATGCCGGTGCGGAACGCCGTACTGCGTTCGAAGGCGCCGCCGCGATCGGATCGGTGACCGCTGTCGGACAGGCTGCTGAGCACGATCTCGGTGAGCGCCTCGTCGAGGTCACCCGGTGACAGCTGCGAACTCGGTAGGTCGCCCTGCGCCAGGTACGCCAGCCAGGCCCCGGTCAGGCAGTCGCGCTGCAGCCCGGCTTCCTTCCCGGTGGTCGGCAGACCGGCCGCTCGCTGCCCGGCCTCGGCCCACGCGTCACTGAGGACCGCTCCGGTCGCGACATCGCCGATCTGGGCGTGCGCGCGCTGGACCCAGTCCGTCAGCCACTCGACGGAGTTGCTCGAGGCGCAGTACTGCGAGAAGTCGTCCTGCTGTGGTTGACCAGGACACTCCGGCAGTTCGGCGCCACCAACAGGATCGAGAGTCGGCGGATCGAATGTCGCCCCGGGGCGCAACTGCGGTGCCGCCTCCGCCCAGTAGTCGTTCAAACTCTCCGACAGCACCTCGACCGTTTCGTCGTACGGGAGATTGCCGCCGCTCCTCGCCTCCGACACGGTGCGGAACGGCAACTCGGTGACAACGGCCTCTCCGTCGGGGAAGCGGGCGCATCGCTCGGCGCCCTGCTCGTAGCCGGTCTGGTAGGCGTTGACGCGATCGAATCCGAGCCCGTGTGCCCGCTCCGCGTCGGCACCGGTGCCGGGTTGGTCGCGCAGCGTCAGAATCGTGGCCACCGCGGTGTCGAGCGAGGCATCGGTGACCGAGACCGGATCGTTCGTGTCGTTCTCGGCGAAACGGGTCCACGCTCCCGCGAAGCAGTCGGCCTGCAGCTCGCGGATCACCGAGGGCGCGTCCACCCCGACGCGCGCCTGGACCGCGTGCCCCATCTCGTGAGCGAGCACGATCGCCGGCGCGATCTGACCGAACCGTTCGGTCAGCCGCGGGAAGAGTTCGGCCGCGTCCCAGGCGATGAAGTCCTCGCGCGCCCCGCAGTAGAAGGCGTTGCCGCGTACGTCGTCGTACGTCAAGCGCTCGCCGCCACACGTGAACGGCCCGCTTTGCGGCGTCTTCGGCTGGAACCCGCCGGCCGGCTCGGTGAACTCGCGGTCGTAGATCCGCGGCTGTTCGTCACGCCAGAACTCGAGAAGGCTCCGCTCCGCATCCTCGGTGGTCTTCGAGATCGCCTCGGCGGACGCACCCGACTCCGTGTCCTCGGGCAGCGGCGACCGCTGCCTGGACGCGATGGCAACCACCGCGACCAGCGCCGCCACGACAATCAGCAGGACCACCCGCCCTGCCCCTCGCTGTGCCCGCACGCCCGCTCGTCCCCAAGCACTCCCTCGTCCACCGAGCTGTTACGCCGTACCTCGCCTCCCATTGAAGCAGGAGAGCGGGAGAACCCGGCCTGCCCAGGGGGCTCTGGGCAGACCGGGGGTACCAGATCAGTCCTTCAACGGAGGCCGTAGGCGCGGTGAACGGTCTGGTCCACCGCATTGCCGGCTTTGTCGGTTGCGCGAACCCGGAGCGTCACCGCGTCCTTGCCCGCCGGTACGAGGGCCTTGACGTTCGAGCCCTTCCCGATCACCTGCGCCTGTCGCCAGGTCCGGCCGTCGTCGAAGGACACATCGACCCGGACCGTGACGCCCTTGGGCGCGGGCAGGCCCGGCTGGTTCCGGACGCTGAGGCCGAGCAGATGCGGGACGTGTCCGTTCGCCCGCCCCTCGAGGTCGACAGGTGCCGCATAGTCGACCTGCAGCATCGGCAGCACCGCGGTCTTGCTCGTCCGCTTCGACCGGAACTCCCAGGCGGTCGTCGTCCGGCCGCCCCAGAGCCACTCGTCTTCCTGCTGCCGCCCGGTCTCCAGCTCGAGCCGGTACGACGCATCGTCCGGATCGACCGTTACCGATCCGTGGGCGTCGGGCAGCTCGGTCAACAGCTTGCCGTCCCGGAACAGCCGCGCCGAGACCGTGTCGGTGTCCCCGACCATCGCGGCCTGATAATGCCCGGTGGAGTCGACGAACTCCGGTACCTGGAAGTCCAGCCGATCGCCGTCCCGCACGGACACCGGACCATTGGGGCCGGACGGCGCCGCCGGCCGCACAACCGGGACGAACCAGTTCTCGGTCGCCGTCTCGCGCGGCTTGTACGTCCGCGGTACGTGGGTTGCACCGCGCAACGAAGCGAAGTCCAGGTCGGGGAAGAAGAACACCACATGCTGCTGCCAGGTGGTGTCGTTCGCCGAGATCCACTCCTGGCGCACCTTCGGGGTCTCGATGAAGCGCTGCCGCTCCAGCATCATCGCGAAGTCCTGGTAGGGCCGCCAGGCGAACCGCTGTTCCTTCGACCAGTTCGTCCCGCCCGGGTTGGCGTACCGCGCCTCGACCTGAGCGGTGTTCTGCTTGGTCACCCGGTGCACGACCTGCTTCGGAATCTGCTGCTTCTCGACGTGCACCACGTCGTACAGGTACGGACTGGACGTGGTGAGGGTGAGATCCATGGTGATCGGCCGCTTGCGGAGCTGTGCGAGCATCCGCTCGGCATCGTCGTGCATGACCACGAACGCGGGCAGCGGCAGCCGTTGACCCAAGGGCTCCCACACCGTCCACGCCGAATGGTCGGCGGGCCGCTGGATGAGCACCGCCGCTGCCCCGGCGGCCGCGGCGTTCCGGATCTGTTGGTCCTCGGCCTCGAAGTCGAACGGGACGATCGCCCGCAGCAGGACGGCCTTCCCGCGGACCCGGGCCGCAGCCAGTTCCTCGGGCCGTCCGGTCCCGGCAGACACCAGCTCGAGCTTGCGCCGCCCGTCCCAGGCCGGCGAAGTGTGCAGCAGATTGATGTCCTCAGTGCCGGTCAGACCACGTCCGGAGACCTGCACCATCGGCGCGACCAGTTGCCACCGGGACCAGAACTCGAAGGTACCCGAGGTCACCGGCCGCGTGGGCGAGACGTTGAGCGCGGTCGTGGTACTGAACTCCATCGTTCCGAACGAGACACCGTAACCGTTCGGGTGGCGGCGCTGGACGCCGTACGTCATCACCGCCTGATGCTCCGCGGGTTTCGGAGTCTCGATGCGGACGGGAGTCCCGGTGCGCAGTTCCAGGTCGAGCTTGCGGTCGGATTTCACTTCGAAGTGCGGATCGGTGAGCAGTGTGGCCTGCTCGTCCAGCGGTGCGCCGTCCAGCCCCTGGGCGAGCAGGAGGTAGGTCCCCTCCTCGACCGTCAGGGTGACGCCGATCTCCCGCTCCTGATGCCGGATGAACCCGATCGCCGTCTTGTCCTGGGTGTCGCCGAACAGGCCGATGAACGGAGTCCCCATCAGCTCTCCGTCGCGGCCGCGCATCCGGAGCGTCACCTCGTGCAGGCGCCCGCGGACAGTCGTCGACACTGCGGTACGCAGGGTCGTGCCGTCCGTGGCTCGGGCAACGATCCATCCGCCGTACCGGCCGCGCTCGAGTCCGGTCGGGTCGAGTGTGACCGGGACCTGCACCGCCGACCGCGGCGGGACGGTGACTTGCTGCGCGCCCAAGGAGAAGTTGCCCTCGTGCGGCTGCTTGGTGACGAGGTTCGTCAGCTGCAGTTCCAGGTTCAGCGTGAGCGCGGCGTCGCCGGTGTTCGTCAGGCTGACCTGTTCGGTGACCGGCTGTGGGTCCGGCAATTCCGCGACACCGAAATTGAGTGTGCCGGTCGCGTACGCCGATTGCTGCACGGCACGAGACACCGCGACCCGACCGACGCCCTGCTCGTCCAGCGTCAGGCCGTCGTTGTGCTCGGCCGTGCTGGTGATCAGGTCCTTGAGCGCCGGACCTCTGAGGCCGGGGTAGCGCTGCGCGAGGATCGCCGCCGCACCGGCGACGTGCGGTGTCGCCATCGAGGTCCCGCTGAACGCGGTGTACTGCTCGTCGACCGGGTCGCCTTCCGACGTCCCCGCGGCCCGGGCCGCGACCACGCCGACACCGGGTGCCGTGACCTCGGGCTTGATCGCGTGATCGCCGCGCCGCGGTCCGCGGCTGGAGAAGTAGGCGAGCGCCTCGTCGCGGTCCACCGCGCCGACCGTGAGTGCCGCGTCGGCGGCTCCCGGCGCCCCGACCGTGCCTTCACCGCCGGAGTTGCCAGCCGCAACTACAAACAGCGTGCCGGACTCCGCGGAGATACGGTTCACGGCCTGACTCAGCGGGTCGGTGCCGTCGGTCGGCTGGCCGCCCAAAGACAGGTTGACGACCTCGGCCCCGGAGGCGGCCGCCCACTCCATGCCGGCGATGACCCAGGACGTGTATCCCCAGCCGTCGTCGTTCAGTACCTTGCCGACCAGCAGGTTGGCTCCCGGGGCGACGCCCCGGCGTGAACCGTTCGACGCGGCGCCGGTCCCTGCGACGGTGGCGGCGACATGCGTACCGTGGCCGATCCGGTCAACCGCATCCGGGCTGTCGGTGAAGTTCTCCGCGGACCCGACCTTGCCGACCAGGTCCGGATGAGCGGAATCGACGCCGGTGTCGAGTACGGCGACATCGACACCGCGGCCGTCGTACCCGGACTGCCACGCCGTCGGCGCACCGATCTGAGCGGTTGTGCCGTGCAGATCCGCGCGCGCCTTCCCGTCGAGCCAGATCTTCTTGATGCCGCCGCCCAACGCCGAGCGGTTGCCTCCGGCCACGGACTGCCAGAGCTTCGCGGCACCGTCCGCGTCGGTACGGACCGCGGCACCGCCGATGCTGCGCAACTCCTCCACCGCCGTGACGCCGGGGAGGGCGGATGCCGGCCTGATTCCGTCGGTGTACTGCACGATCAGCGGCACCTGACCGCCGTACCCCTGCTCGGCGAGCTCGTCGACCTCGAACAGCTCCGGGTCGAGCACCCCGGAGCTGATCGGCCCGACCGCGTCCTCGGGGAGCACCCTCAGAGTGCCGCCGAGCTCCTGGGTGTAGAACCGGATCCGGTCGCGACCGGGCCCGGGACGAACGGTCGCGGTGGCCCGGCCGCCGCCGACAGGTGTCACGGTCACGACGTCACCCGTGACCAGCGTGACCTCGACCGGTTTTTCGATGCTGCTGGCAACGGCTTTGCCGGCAGCCGGTTCGCTGGCGGCCGGGGCGGCGGCCAGCACGGACGCCGTTATCGCCAGTGCGCTGAGGACAGCGACCGACGAGAATCGTCTTCTCTGACGCATAAAAGTCCTTCCTCACAAAGGATCTGTCGTTACGACACGGCGTAGGCGTCGGTGACGACCTGCCGGATCGTGTTCCCGTGCCGGTCGGAGGCCTCGACCTTGAGGCTGACCGGGCCGACCTTGGACGGGTTGACCAGTCGCACGCGGTAGCTGTGACCGGGTCCGGGCGTCACTCGCGCGGCGGTCCATTTCTTGCCGCCCGCCGAGATCCACACCTTCAAGTGCGTCAGCGGTACGGGCTGGCTCTTGGTCGGAGCACCGGAGCGTTGCCCGGTCACGGTGACGGTGTGCGGGCGGCCCGCTGCGGCCGTGCCTTCAGCAGTCAGCTGCAGGTCGTAGCGCAGGTGCAGCAGCGCCTGCCAGTCACACGGATTCTTGTCGCCGAACAGAACGCCGTCGATGCAGTTGTCGGGCGCCTCGACGGTGCTGCGCCGTGGACGCTCGGAGCGGAAGGTCCAGTCCGTGTCGACCACGGTGCCGACGCCGTGCATTTTCGACGTACTCCGGGTCCGGGCCGAGTACCGGTACCTCGCGGGCGCGGCGCCGAGCTCGTAGTACGGGATGCCGAGGTCGTCGTACTTCGGAGCGATCTCCGTCGTCCCCCGGAACAGCCGTCCTTCTTCGAGCAGACCGTCGTCGTACACGCGATGGCTCGAATCGGCGGCGTCGAAGAACTGGCCGAGACCGAGCGAGGTCAGCGATCGCAGTCGGAGCCGATCGCCCTGGCGGCAACTGTCGCACGCGCTGTAGTACCCGGGTGTGCTGCTGGTCAGCCCCGGCCCGCCGGTGACGGAGCCCGGGATCGAGACCTCGTTCCACCGCTCGCGCTCAACGGTCGGCGCGGCGAACGTCCGGTCCTGGGTGATGAGCCGGGCGACACCGGTCGGCCACTCGTTGAACTCGTACAAACGCGACCAGAGCACGTCGTGTCCCGGCGTACTGAAGTACTCGGTCCGGCTCGTCCCGCCGACGAACGCGTGCGACGCCTTGAAACTGAAGTACTGACCGGCCGTGAACGTGTGGTTCGACTCGTTGACGTCCGCCGCCGGCCCCCACGGCTGCTGGGCCTGCTGGTAACCGCCCTGGTACGTCGTGTGGACCGTCGCGACGTGCTTCGCGTCGCCGTCCAGGCGGACCCGATCCGGAATACGATCAGGCAGGTAGTGCGTGAGCTTGTACTCGTACGGCGCGATCGTCTGTGCATGCACCACCGCACGCGTGCCGTTGTCTCGGCCGAGTGCCTCGCGTGCCCGCGTCGCGTCGGTTCCGTCGACGACCAGCACCGGGATCTTGTTCAGCTCCGGCATGGCCGTGATCGAAACGGACAGACCGGAGTCGGTCAGGATTCCCTGGGCGCCGGCCTCGATACTACGGCGGATCGACTCGTAGTACTCCGCCTGTCGTTCGGCACTGTGATACGCGGACGCAGGGTCCATCATCACCAGCTTGCCGCGGACGCTCCGCCCGGCTCGGACATCGGCTTCGCGGGCGAACTGCAGCGTCGTGTCGGCGGTGAACTTCGGTACCGAGTTGGACTCGCTCAAGTAGGTCGGAACCAGGTCGGTCCGCCCGCGCCCGCGCAGACTCAGGCTGATCTGCGGCGCGATCAACGTGTGGTCGTGAAGATGGCGGAACGACCCGATCGTGGGCGTCTGCGTCGGGGTGATGTAGTACTGCCCGCGCGGCCCGCCCGGGTACACCTGAATGTTGCCCCCGTAAAACAGCAGACCGCTCGCGGTGCGCTGCGTCCACATGTCGTTCCGGACCACCGACTCCGCCGGGCGGGCGGTTTTCGTCTCGACGGGAACCACGTCTCGTTCGAGATCGAAGGTGATCGTCGTGTCCTCGTCGATCTGCTGCTGGGAACGCAGCAGCGTGTAGGTCTGGGTGTGTCCGTCCGACTCCGCGCGGTGGATGTCGGCATAGATGTAGTTGGTGCTCACCGCGTAGGTTCCCGCGGCCACGCTGAGGCGGACCTCCCAGAGCCGGTCTCCCACCACCGTCCAGTCGGCACTGGCGACCGTGGCCTGCTCGCCGTCCAGGCCGGGATCGGTGTCGTTCAGTACCAAGGCCGATCCGACGCCGAGCCCGATCGGCCGCGCATTCGGCAGCGAGTCCGCATCGACACGGATCCGCAGAGTGTGGATCGGCGGCCCCATGCGGGCGGCCAGCGGCACCGTCAGGCGTTCCCCGTCAGCGCCCGTTGCGACCAGGTGTCCCGTGAACACGCCGACATGATCGGCGTCCGGGGTGATGGTCACGTCGACGCTCGCAGCGCCGCCCGGCGGCACGAGGACCGACGGCACGCTGGTCGTCACCATCCCCGCCGGCGCGTCCGTGCCGTCCCGCCGCGTCAGCGTCGCCTGCAGCGCCAGCGTGACGGAGCTGGCTGAGCTGTTGCGATAGGTCACCTGCTTCGTCACCGGCTCGCGGGTGGTCGAGATCGACGGGGTGTCGTGCCAGACCTTCTGGCTGGTCGCCCGAGCAACGTCCAGGCGGCCGGCGCCTTCCTCGAAGGACGTGAGGCTGCTGTCCTGCGCGGCGCCGATCAACGCGTTCTTGAGCTGTTCCCCGCTCCAGTCGGGGTGCTGCTGGGCGAGCAGCGCCGCCGCGCCCGCCACATGCGGTGTCGCCATCGACGTACCGCTCGCGGCCGTGTGGTGCTCGTCGACCGGCGTGCCCATCGACGTACCGGCGGCCCGCGCGGCGATGATGCCTACGCCGGGCGCGGTGATCTCCGGCTTCACGGCGTAATCACCCAGACGGGGGCCGCGGCTCGAGAAGTCCGCGAGCTGGTCCGCACTGTCGACGGCACCGACGGTCAGGGCCAGGTCCGCTGCTCCGGGGGCGGACACCGTCTTCGGGCCAGGACCGGAGTTTCCGGCCGCGACGACGAACAGCGTGCCGTACTGCCGGCTGAGGTTGTTGACCGCTTGACTAATCGGATCCAGACCGTCGGTCGGTGCACCGCCCAGACTCATACTGACGACCCGGGTCCGCTGTTCGGCCTGCCACTGCATCGCCTCGATGATCGTCGAGTCGCTGCCGGAGCCGGCGTCGCTCAGTGCCTTGGCGATGATCAGCTTGCCGGCCGGCGCGACGCCTTGGTGCCGCTTGCCGGACGCCGCGCCACTGCCCGCGACCGTCGAGGCGACGTGGGTGCCGTGCCCGTGCCGGTCCGTGACGTCGGCCGGGTCGCCGCCACCGGCGTCACCGGCCGGTACGAAGTTGCGTGCGGCAACCACCTTGCCGGCCAGGTCGGGGTGCGTGGTGTCGATGCCGGTGTCGATCACGCCGACCGTCACGCCGGTCCCGTCGGCACCGGTCGCCCAGGCCGCCGGCGCGCCGATCTGGTGGTTGCTCTGCTCGTCGAGCGCCTTGACCTTGCCGTCCAGCCAGACCCGCTGGACGCCCTGTCCGAGCTCCCCCGGCAGCCGGTATCCGCGAGCATTGCCCGGCGTGGCGGCGAAGACGCTCGACCAGAAGGCTTTCGTGTCCTTCTTGCCGACCCGGACCGCGGCGGCGTTGATCGGCGCGAGAGCCTTCGAGGCCGCCTCACCGGGCAGTGTGCTCGCCCGGGCGGCGAGCTGGGCGGTCGTGGATTTGTCCTTGTACTGAACGATCAACGGCAACTGCCCCGCACGGTCGTTGGCGTAGCCGTCGGCGACCAGTGCCGTGAGGTTGAACAGTTCCTTGTCGAGCACTCCCGCGGTGATGTGCGGCCGTACCTCGTCCGGGACGAAGTAGTGCCGGCCGTTCTCGGTGGTACCGCGGTACGTCATGCGACCGAGGTCCGGGCGTGGGTCGACGGTCACCGACACCCGTCCGCCCGCGTCCTGGGCGTACGTCACGGTGTCGCCGGTGATCAGGGTGATCTTGGTCGGCGGAACCGCTGTCTTGAGTGCGTCCGGCGCGGATCGCGCGGTGGTGGTGGACTGGTTGATGGGTTGGGTGGCGAGTTGGGCGGCAGCCTGGCCTGGCGGCGTGACGATGCCGGCCAGCAGGGCCGCGATCGCGACCCCGATGCCCCACCCGCGCGCCCGGATTCGTCGGTTCTTCTCAGGTTTCATCGGCCATCCTCGAGGTCGAAGTCGCCCCCGAGTCCAAGCCGGGCTCACCTGCCGGACGCACCTGCCGGGGGCACACGTGGTCCCACCCTGACGGCCGTCGATCGACGGGTCCTGGCCATTCGCTTGCCATCCGCTTGACGGCCTTCTCCACCCTTTGCTGCCATCAGGACGTGCAGTTCCGCCTCCTCGGTCCGGTCGAGTGCGTCGTCGACGGACAGCCGATCGCGCTCGGTCGCGTGCAGGAACGCTGTCTGCTCGCCGTCCTGCTGCTCGACAACGGGCAGGTGGTACCGGTCTCCCGGCTGATCGAACTGCTGTGGGACGGCGTACCTCCGGCACGGGCCCAGTCGATCGTTCAGACGTTGGTCTCCCGCGTCCGGGCGGCTCTGCGAGCCGCGGGCGCCGACGAGTACGGCGTCCGCGTGCTGACACGAGCAGGTGGCTACACGATCGAGGTACCGCCCGACTCCGTCGACGCGCAGCGTTTCCGCCGGATGGTGCAGGACGCGCGCGCGGAGTCCGACGTACGTCGTCGAGCTGCCGCGCTGCGGCGAGCCCTCGACCAGTGGCGCGGGCCGGCGATCGCGGACGCAACCACCGCGGCCTTGCGTGACCAGCTCTGTGCGAGCCTCGAGGAGCTGCGCGTGGCCGCACTGGAGGACGCGATCGAGGCTGACCTCGACCTGGGTCGTCATCGTGACCTGGTCGCCGAGCTGACCGCGCTCGTCGCCCGGTACCCGTTGCGGGAGCGGTTCATCGGGCAGCTGATGCGCGCGCTGTACCGCTCCGGGCAGCAGTCGCGCGCGCTCGCCGTGTACCGCGAGGCCAGGCAACGCCTGCTCGACGAACTGGGCATCGAGCCGGCCGCCGAACTCCGTCGGCTGGAGCTCGCTGTACTCACCCAGGATGCCGCGCTCGACGAGTGCACCGGTCACGATCCGGCGCGCCGTACGTCGCCGACCTGGATTGGCCCGCGCTCGCATCTCTCGCAGATCGTCGGACGGCAGCCCGACCTCACATCACTCGTCGCCTTGTTACGCAGTCATCGGCTGCTGACCGTCGTCGGGCCGGGCGGCGTCGGCAAGACAACGCTCGCGCTGCACGCCGCGGAGCAACTGGCCTCCACCACGGACGCCGTTCGTGACGTGGTCGTCGCCGCCCTCGGACCAGCCGTGGGCGAGGACGGCGTCGTGGTCGCGCTGGGTGCGCTGCTCGGCATCAGGGCCGGATCGGTCGCCGAAATGGCCGACGGCATCGAGACGGCGTTCCGCGACCGGCCGCATCTCCTTGTCCTCGACAACTGCGAACATCTGGTCGACGCCTGCGCGCGGACCGTTCGCCGGCTGCTCGCCGCCTGCCCCGAGCTGACCGTTCTGGCCACCTCGCGGATCCCGCTGGGCGTCCCCGAGGAGGCCGTCGTACGACTGGATCCGCTGCCGGTGCCCGACCGCGACGAACCCGCCTCACCCGCGGTCCCGGCGATGGCATTGTTCCTGCAGCGCGCCCGCGAGTCGCTGCCAGGCTTCGTCCCCGATGCCGCGGAGCTCGACGCGATCGCGCGCATCTGCCGCCGCGTGGACGGTCTGCCGCTGGCGTTGGAGCTGGCCGCGGCGCGGCTCCGCACCCTGCCTGCCGTGCGGCTGGCCGAAGAGCTCGACGGTGGCCTCCGGCTCCTGACGCAGAGCGCCGACGCACCGAGTCCGCTCGTGGCCACGCTGGACTGGTCCTACCTTCAGCTGCCCGCGCCCGAGCGTCAGCTGCTCACGCGGCTGTCGGTCTTCCGCGGCGGATTCGACGGCGCCTCGGCCGCGGCCGTCTGCGGTGCCGATCCGCTCAAGCCGGGTCAGGTGCTGCCGCTCATCGCCGCGCTCGTCGATCGGTCTCTCGTGCAGCCGTACGACACCCGGGCCGGTCGCAGGTATCGCCTGCTCGAGGTCGTCCGCGACTACGCGGGCGGGCGTCTCGAGGCGCTCGATCCGAAGCAGGAGACGGCCGATCGGCATCTCGACCACTGGCTGCGCAGGGTGCAGTCGATCGCCACGCGGCCGCTGTTCGGCGAGCAGGTCCGCGGCTGGGCGGATCTCGACGACGACCTGGACAACCTGCGCGCCGCGGCCGAGCACGGCTACACCAGCGGCCGGACTGCCGACGTCGTCGAGCTGACCACGCTGCTGTTCGACTTTTGGGCGGGAGTCACGACCCGCCACGCCGAGCTGGCGCGCTGGTACCAGCGAGCCGCGCCGCACTTCGCGGCGTGCCGACCGGAGGTCCGCTGCATCGCGGAGTTCAACCAGGTGTGCCTGTCCGGGTTGCTGGACGACAACGTCGGGGCGTTGACGGTCTTGCGGCGGATCATCCCCGAGTTGCGCAGGCACCGCCCGGAGCGCGACTATCTGGAGGCCCGGATCACCGAGGTCCGGATGCTGACCCGTATGCAGGACCCAGCCGCGCCGGACCGCGCCGCGGACGTGTTCGAGCTGGTCCGCGCGGCCACGGACCCCCACTACCGCTTGCACAGCACGGCCATGTTCGCCGAGGCGCTGATCACGTGGGGGCGGTACGACGAGGCGGCCGAGATCTGCAGCGGCACGTGCGACGCCGACGCGGCCAATTCCGGCGATCGGATTCGCGTCCTGGCGATGCGTGCGCTGGCCGCTCTCGGGCGGGGCGACTTCGCCGGCGCGGCGGCCGCCGACAGACGGCAGCAGGAACTGCGCGGGCGCGAAGGCGACTATCTGCACATCGCCACGTCCTCCTTGCCGCAGGCTCTGCTCGCACTCGCCACCCTGACCCCGGCGCGTGCCCGGGACGCGATCGCCGACATCGTCACTACCCTCGAGCGGCACTACCCGGCGACGATGTCGTCGGCGTACGCATTCCAGATCTGGCTCGCGCACGCCGAGTGGCGGCTGGGCCGGCCGGACGCGGCGTTGCGGCTGCTCGCCCGCAGCCTGCCGCACGGCTTCGGCCGCAGCGACTACACCAAGACCATGCCCGGCGTCCTGGTCGCCGCGTTGATCGCGTCCGACCTGGGCGACGAGGAGGGTACGGCGCTGGGCTCGGACTGGGACCAGCTGCGCCGCCGGCACGGACTGCCTGCGCCGCTGGGACTTGCCGCCTTCCTCCCCGGCCTCGGTATCGATCCTGCTGCCCCGAGGATTCCGTCCGGCGCGCGCTGGGACGACAAGGAGCCGCAAGATCTGATCCTCCGGACGCAGGCGTGGTGCATGCGGGCCGGCAGCAACAGTGGCTGACGGCAACACCATGCGCGGGTTCCGGTCAGCGCAGCGATGACTTCGGGCCAAAGGATCGCGAGGCTCCTGCCGACGGATCGGCGTGCGTCAGCATGGGAGGATGCAAGCTCAAGATCACCCGGCCATCGGGCACCAGCTGCAATATCCGTCGGCGCATCAGCTCGAGGATCTGTGTTCGCTGGACATCTTCTTCGGCGACGTCCCGTCGGTCCCGACGCCGACCGGGACGCGGATGTTGTTCGCGGTCCAGCGCGGGATCGTCGAGGGGCCGAAGCTGTCCGGTGCGATCGTCCCGGGCTCGATCGACTGGGTCACGGTCGGGGACGACGCGATCGCGCGCGTCGAGGTGAAGGCGGTGATCAGGACCCACGACGACGCCCTCATCCAGTTGACCACCACGGGTCGTGCCCAGCTCGGCCCGCAGCTCGGCCGGTTCCTGGCCGGCGAGTTGGTGACGGCGGACGAGGCGTACATCCGGACCAGCCCGCTCTTCGAGACCAAGGACCCTCGCTACACCTGGCTGAACCACCTCGTGACCGTGGCTCGATGCGACTTGTCCACGTCCCGGATCCGCTACCGGATCAGCGCCCTGAGCTGATTGCCGTACGACGCGCGTACTGAGGAGAACCCCCGCATGACGACCTTGCTTCTTGTCCACGGCGCCTGGCATCAGGGATCGAGCTGGGAGCGTGTCCGACTGGAGCTCGAACTGCTCGGCCACACCGTGCACACACCGTCCCTGCGCTGTGATCCGGCAGTGCGCCTGGCGGATCACGTCGACCAGCTGATCGACGCCGTCGACGCGGCCGGCGAGCCGGTGACGGTCGTGGCGCACAGCTACGCCGGCCTACCGGCCGCCCAGGCGGCGACCCGTGCCGGCCGGAAAGTCGAACGCCTCGTGCTGGTCGACGGGTGGTTGGCTCCGGCCGGGAAGTCGCTCCTCGACGTGGTGCCGGAGTGGTTCCGGAGCTGGTGCCTCAAGGAAGCTGCCGGGGATCCATTGGTCTTGCCAATACCGCCCTTGTCGAGCTTCGGAGTCTCCGGGCCGGACGCGCCGTGGTTGTCGGAGCGGCTCGTGGCTCAGCCGCTGGCGCCCTTCACCGACCCCGTGGAGGTCGGCCTCGACACTGCGGGCCTCGACCTGCACGCGGTGCTGTGTGTTCCGTCGGTCATGCCGTTCCGCGATCTTGCCCAGTCGGCCGGCGCCACCCTCCACGAGATCGAGACCGGTCACGACGTCATGGTCACCCGTCCGTATCAGCTGGCTGCTCTGCTCGATCAGATCGCGACGTGAGCAGAACCCGGAAGCGATCACGCGCGGCCGGGTCCCGGTCGACGATCTGGATCGGTACGTCGACCGCCTGCCAGACAGGGATGTCTGGCAGGCGGGAGAACCGGATCCGGCCGCGGGTGCCTTCGAGGTCGACGGCCGGCCACCCGATCCGCTGACGATCATCAGAGCGCAGTACGTCGGCCAGCACGAGGATCGCGTCGTACCCCTCGAAGGCCACGAACGACGGCGGTTCGCCCAACCGCTGACGCAACACCGGCGCGACACCGGCGCCGAGAGCGCTGAGCTGCGCCGGAAGGTAGCGCAGGAACGAGATGCCGGCACCGTCCTCGCCCAGCAACGCGGCCCAGTCGCCGAACTCGGGCTGACCGGCCGGCGCACCGATCGCGAGCTCGCCCAGCCGTCGATCAGCCTTGACAGCCTTCACGATCGACACGACCGGCTCCGGGTAGCCGGCCAGCAGCAAAAGAGCCGTCGCGCCGTGCTCTACGAGCTCATCGCAGATCTCGGTGCTGGTGAATCGAGGCAGATCGAGTTCGATGACCGTGCCGCCGCGCGGTACGACGTACTCCCGCAGAATGCCGATCCCGGCGGCCCAGTAGACGCTCGGCTGTACTGCCACGGCGATACGTCGATGACCGGCGCCGAGGAGGAAGTCCGCGTACGTTCGCCACCCGCGGGACTGCGGCGGAGCGAGGCGCGCGATCCAGTCCGTCGCCCGATCGGTGAGCGCGTCGAGGACCGCCGACGAGCACAGGAACGGCAGACCGAGAGCATCAGCGCGCGCGGCGACAGCCCGGGCGACAACACTGTGGTACTCCCCGACCAAGGCAGCTACGCCCAGCTGAGCCAACTCATCCACCGCCGCCGCGGCCAACTCGGGATCAGCGCGCGTGTCTCGAACCAACAACTCGAGCGGCCGTCCGTCGATGCCGCCGGCATCGTTGACGTCGTCAACGGCCGCCGTGAGCCCGGCCAGGAGGTGCGTTCCCGCCTCGGCCCACCCCGGCCGGGTCAACGGAACCACCGCACCTACGCGGATCGAGCGTTCCCGCCGCATGATGTCCATCCCGCTCCAGGTTGAAGGTCAGCTCGCCGTACGGTCGGTCCGGTCGAGGGCGTGCGCGCCGATGACACCGACGACCTCAGCCACCGCGGCGAGGTCGTCGCCCGGCGGCGTGATCACACCGGCGCGAAAGGCCCGGCGGTACGCCGTCGGCGACGTCAGCAGGTGCGCGGCGAACCGTTGCCGCAAGGTCACCGCGCTCCCGAACCCGGTCTGTACGGCGATCCGCTCGACGGGAAGATCGGTCTCCTCGAGGAGTTCACGAACGCGGGCCAGCCGCTGACTGTTGAGCCACTTGACCGGTGTCGTACCGGTGACCTGGCGGAACCGGCGGGAGAAGTTGCGCGACGACATGAACGCGACCGCGGCGAGTTCGGCGAGATTGAGGTCCTTGCCGAGGTTGTCGAGCGCGTACTGCATGGCGCGGCTGATCCCGTCCAGGACGGGCTTCGGTTCGGGGACCGGCATCATCACGAACTGCGCCTGCCCGCCGTCGCGGTGCGGTGCCACGACCATCTGGCGGGCCACGTGCCGGGCGACGTGCGCGCCGTGATCACGCCGGATGATGTGCAGGCTGAGATCGATGCCAGCAGCCGTGCCGGCGGACGTCAGGACCTGGTCGTCGTCGATGTAGAGCACATCGGGATCGACCTCGACGTTCGGATAACCCTCCTGGAGACGCCGGGCGTACTTCCAGTGCGTGGTCGCGCGGCGGCCGTCGAGCACCCCCGCCGCCGCCAGGACGAAAGCGCCGGAGCAGAACGACACCAGCCGGGCGCCGCGCCGGTACGCACGACGGATCGCCTCGAGTGCGTTCGGTTCGGCCGGCCGCGCGATCGTGGCGGCTTGCGGGACGATGATCGTGTCCGCCGCGTCGACCGCCTCGACGCCGCTGGTGATCACCGCACCGAACAGGCCGCCCATCGCGGTCGCCTCGCCGGGCGTCGCCGTGCACACCTCGACGTCGTACCAGTCGAGGTCGAGCTCCGGGTGCGGTCGCGCAAAGGCCTCGACGGCGACCCCGAGCTCGAACAACGTGAAGTCCGCGGGCACGAGGACCGCAACGCGATGCTTGGCCATGAGCTCACGGTAGGCGGGTCGCACCGCGTGCTCCAGCGGCACAAATGCCAGACATCGATGGGAAACCGCCAACCTATGTGCGGACCTCGGCTATCCGGTCAAGGCGCCGGACCGATCTGGTCAACGCCACACCGGCCAGGACCAACGCCATCCCGGCGATCGCGGTCGCACCGATGCCTTCATGGAGGAAGATCGCACCGAGCAGGATCGCGACCACCGGGACGAGATAGCCGACAACCGCTGTGCGGGTGGCTCCCTCCGCCGCGAGCATGCGATACGCGATGGCGAACGTGAACGCCGTGCACAGCAAGCCGAGCATCGTGACAGCCACCAAACCGATTGCGGTCGGCGCCGGGCTTTCACGTGCGAACGGTACGGGAATCGCCAACAGCACCGTCGCGACCGTCATCTGAAGACCGGCCAGCTCGGCCGGTGACGCGGCGGACGGAATCAGGCGCCGAGCCATCAGCACGAATCCGGCGGCATACCCGGCGGCCGCCAGCAGGATCATCGGGACCCCGATCGTCAGCGCCACACCGGCACGCCATGGCGCGAAGACCAGGCACACCCCGGCAAACCCCACGGCCACGCCGGCGAGCTGCCGAGGACCGACAGTGCGCCCTCGGCGAGCGGCCAACTCCAGCAGCGCCGCCCACAACGGCGTCGTCGCATTGAGTACGCCGGCGATGCCGGAAGCAACCGTCTGCTGCCCGATCGCGAACAAGGTGAACGGCATGACATTGCACAACACGGCCGCCGACACCAGATCCCAGAGCCGCGGTCCGCGCCCCTTCCACTCCCTCCACCGCGGCCTGCCGAGGAGAAGCAGTACGACGCTCGCGACGACACCCCGCCCGAACGCCAGATAACTCGGCGGCACTCCCTCGGTCAAAGCGAGATCGGTCCACAAGAACCCGCTCCCCCAAGCAAGCGCAAGCACCGCCAGCCAGCCCCACGACCGCAGGTCCGCGGCCAGGCCGCCGCTGTTGTTGCCCTCAGCTACCAACTCATGGTCTCCCGTCCGCTACGCCGAATCTCGATGGTCCATGGCCGAGCATCGCCCGGACGTTGGCAGCGCGAACAGTGCGGGCCGCGTCAAGGTGCATCGAGATACCGCCATGGACATCGGCTGACCTCGGTCAGAGCCAACACCGGATGGAAACCGGCCAGCGCTGCGCGACCACCGCCTGCGGACGGCAACCGGCGCCTACGTTGATCGGCGAGGCCGCTGAGCCGATGACTGAGCAGGAGGATGGATGAGAAAGAGATCGATAGGCGCCGCCCTGGCGACGCTGGCTGCGTCACTCGTCGCCCTTGGCACCATCAGCCAACCGGGAGAAGCCGCGGCGAGTGCCGGCGCCGGCGAGCAAGCGCTCGCGGCGGACAACGTGCGCGGCTCGCTGAACTATCTGATCGGCAGGTACGGCGTCTCCGAGGCCGAAGCGCTGCGCCGGCTCGAACTGCAACGGATCTCGCCGGCGCTCTCGGAGCGACTGGCAAAGGAGGAGCCGGACAGCTACGCCGGGATGTGGATCGACCAGGACAACGGCGGGAAACTCGTGGTAGCGATGACCAAGCCCGAGCGACTCGCCGCGATCGCCGACACCTTCCCCGACGCCGGCAACATCCGCGCGAAGCAGGTGACACGTTCGTTGAAGGAGCTGAACGCGATCCGGGACGACCTGGTCGCCCGTCTGGGCCGCCCCGGACCGGAGAGCCTGGTGCTGCCGACCGTTCGCGAGGACCTGAACCAGGTGGTCCTGCTCCGGCGCGATTGGTTGCCGGCAGCAAAGGCCGTGGCCGGTAAGGCGGCCGCGGACACGATGGTCAGCGATGCCGTGCGCGCGCACGGCTCGGCCGTGGTCTCCCGCCAGCTGCCTCGACCGACGCCGGCCGAAAGTGTGTCGAGCGAGCGCGCCCAGGCTACACCGCCGTACGCGGACTGGGGGTATTGTCATCCCTTGCACTGCAGCGGTTATGGACCGATGCGTGGCGGCTTGCGACTGGACATCCAGCGTGACAACGGCACCTGGGGCGGGTGCACGGCCGGCTTCAACCTCACCTCGACCGGCGGCAGCTGGCCCAACTGGCGCTGGGTGCTGACCGCGGGTCACTGCGTGATGGGCTCGAACCACACCCACAAGGACTTCTCGTACCACAACGGCGCGATCGTCGGCGAGGAGTACGGCGGCCCGCTGCAGAACAACAACTATCCCTACGACTACGCGGTGATGCCGTACGACGACGGCGACGTCGCCAAACGCTGGATCAACAACTGGTCCGGCAAGAACCGGGTACTGTCGACGTGCCGCACCGGTGCCTACGACAACGTCTCCGGCGCCAAATGCCAGCGAACCGGCGACTTCTACATGAGCGGCTATTACCCGGAATACGAGATCAGGCCCGGCTGGATTGTCTGCGCAAGTGGCTCCGGCTCCAGCAAGGCGGACTACGGAAGCGCCTACGACACCGGTGCGGGCGCCGGCTACTACCCGGGGACCCGCTGTGGAAAGGTCCTCACTGTCGGCGGAGGCATCGACACCGACATCTGCGCGCGGCGTGGTGACAGCGGCGGCCCGTTGTTCAGCGAGCTCGACTCGAAGGCCTACGGGATCCTCGCCGGAACCTACCCGGACCAGCAGCGCACCGGCCCCTGCAAAGCGGGTGAACGCAACAACTACTCGCCCTTGTCGCTGATCTTCCAGCAACTCGACAACTACTACTACGACGAATGGTTCCAGCTCAACGTCAGCTAGGAGTCCGCAAGAGCACCTCTCCCCTGCGCGTACCGGCGTACGCGCAGGGGACGGGCCGTTCGCCGGTCACCGAGACGCTAGTAGAGCTGGCGCATCAGGGTGGCTACGTCGTGGTACTGGCGGTCGTCGCGGATCAGGCCGTGTTCGAAGCGGAGGATCTTTGCGTAGGGCAAACGAATCTCGCGGCCGGGCTCAGGGACAGGCAGGTTGGGCGACAACGCCTTGCCGTTGCAGATGCCGGTGGCCACCGCCTCCACGACCAGTACGCCGGCTGACGGGTAGCGAGCGACGATCTCCTGCTCGTACTCCGAGAATCCCCCGAGCAGCTGGGAACTCCACTGCACCGTGGCGTCCTGGTCACCCACTTCGGCACCGCCGACCGAGAAGACGTACTGCTCGTGCAGCGTGCTCCGGAACACGTCCCAGTCACGGCGTACCCACGATGCCTGGTACCGGTCGTACACGTCGGACAAACTCACATCGATCACAGCACCGACCCTAGGTACGTCGGCACCGCCCCAAAAGACCATGCTCAGCCAGGCAGGGGTGATTTCTGGTCAGGGTCAGAAGAACGCGAGCGGGCTGGTCGGCACACCCGATGCACCGCGCACCGGAAGCGGGGTCGCCGCCAGGAAGAACTCCCACCGATCGACCTCGGCGCAGGTGTCCGCCAGGTGATCGAGCCACCACAGCTCGCCGATGGTCAGCCCCAGATCGCGGATCAGCCGGCTGTGCACCGGGTACGACGGCTCGCCCGCTGCACCGGCCGGCCACGGGACGACCTCGATCGTGCGATTGTCCATCGCGAGCGCGGCGACCTCGTGGCGATGCAACCAGGCGACGGTATCCAGGGCGAGACCTGGATGACCGTCGTCGAAGAAGGTCGGCCGCTCGTGGGCGGGCGTGCGGTAGAAGTACCCGAGTTCGCCGGTCCGGACGAGGAGGAGGTCACCGCTGCGCACGTCGACACCCTGAGCCGCAGCGCAGGCGTCGAGCTCGGCGGCCTCGATCGCTGCCCCCGGCAGCAAGCGCGAGACGCCTCGATACCGCGCGACGTCCAGCAGCACGCCGCGGCCGGCGATGCGATCGGTCAGCAGATGCGTCGACAGCACCCGCGCTCCGCCGTTCGACCCCGCCGTACCCACCCAGAAACCGTTGTAGAAGGTGTCTTGGTACGAGCAATGCGTCAGGCCGTCCCAGTGCGTGGCACTCTGCAGCGGCATGAAGATGTAGTCGTCGGCGCCGGGGTAGCCGCCCGACTCGCGGTCGGGCAGACCGCCCGCGACGAGGTCGGTGCCGGTGAGCGCGTGGGTGTGGACCACCAGCGGCCGGGTGGGATGGACCGGCATCTGCTCGTCGATCGGGATCGAGCAGGACACCACCCGGCCAGTGGTGGCGAGGCCGAGTGCGTGTGCGCGGGCGGCGTCGGTGATGAGGTTGAGAGTGCCGAGCTGGTCGAGCTCTCCCCAGCGGCCCCAGTTGTGAGGCTCGCGCCCGGCGACCGCTCCGGCAACCTTGCCGTTGGCATCGACTTCGTACGCCGGCGGACGCCACGGAAGCAGCCAGTCAGGGTGCGGTGCCGAGTCCGTGGCCGGATGTTCGCCGCTCACCGCATTCTCCTCGCTGTCACCCACCACCGTTCCGGGTCTGCGCTCGCAGCATGCCGTTTACCCGGCCACGATGTCGACGGACCCGACAGCCACGCAGCGATGACTTCGCGCCAACGCCGGGATCGGATTGGCCACATCCCATCGCCTCGTGTCCACGTCAGCTCTTCAGCGAAGGCGCCAGTTGTGCATAACCTGCCGGGACGGTTGCACAGCAAGGAAAGCGAGAAGGACAGTGACGTTGATCGGCGAGCTGCGTCGGCGGCTGAACGGACCGGTCTTCGGTCCGGCGGACACCGACTTCGCGATCGAGATCGCAGCGTGGAACACCGCGACGCTGCACACCCCCGACATCGCCGTCGGTCTGACCTCCGAACGCGACGCCGCCGAATTGGTGCGTACGGCGGCCGCCGCCGCGACACCGATCCGCGTCCTCGCGACCGGCCACGGCTCCGCGACACCGGTGACCGACGGCATCCTCGCCACCACCACCCGCCTCGACACCGTGACGATCGACGCGGTGAACCGGATCGCCCACGTCGGCGCCGGCTGCTGCTGGGATCAGGTGATCGCCGCCGCGGCCGAGCACGGACTCGCACCCATCACCGGCTCCTCCGACACGGTCGGATGTGTCGGTTACACCCTCGGCGGCGGCCTCGGCCCGCTCGCCCGGACGTACGGGTTCTCCTCGGACTGGGCCCGGCGCTTCCGGATCGCGATCGCATCGGGCGACGTCGTGACCGCGGACGCGACCGAGAACCCCGACCTGTTCTGGGCCCTGCGCGGCGGGAAGGGCGGCTTCGGCATCGTCACGTCGATGGAGGTGGAACTCGTCGAGCTGCGCACGATCTACGGCGGCTCGGTCATCTTCGACACCGCCGACCTCGCCGGTGTGCTGACCACCTGGACGGAGTGGACCAAGACTCTGCCCGACGCCGCGACCACCTCGGTTGTCGTACTTCGGCTGCCGCCGCTGGACGTCGTACCCGAACCGCTGCGGGGCAAGACCGCGCTGAGCGTGCGGTTCGCGTATGTCGGCGATCCGGAGCAGGGCGCGCGGGTGTTCGAACCGATCCGCGCCGCGGGTACCGCCGTGGTCGACAGCGTCGGCGTGCTTCCGGCGTCGGAGATCGCGATGATCCACAACGACCCCAAGGACCCCGGCGTCGCCTGGGATCGCGGCCTGTTGCTGAACGAGCTCGACGCCGAGTACGTCACCGCGTTCCTCGACGTGGCCGGTCCGGGGCAGGAGATCCCGTTCGTCGCGGTGGAGATGCGGCATCTGGGCGGAGCAACGCGCCGCGACGTACCCGAAGGCAGCGCGGTCGGCGGTCGCGACGGTGCGTACACCTTGTTCCTGGCCGGGGTGCCCGATCCGCGACTGTTCTCCCGCGTCCTGCCGGAGGCGGCCGATGCCCTGCTGAAACCACTTCGGCCGTGGATCTCCGGTCACAACACGATCAACCTGGCGGGCGGTTCGCCGGACCGGGCGACGTACGAGGCGTCCTGGCCGGCCGAGACCCGCGCGCGACTCGAAAAGGTCCGGGCTGTCTACGACCCGCATGCCCTGTTCCCTTACGGACCGAGCAACTGAGCCTCAGCGGGCGCCGAGGGCTCGGGTAGCGAGGAACTGCAAGCTGGCGGTGATTTCCGACGGCGACTGACCGCGCTGGTGGCGGAGGTGGTCGTAGAGGTCGGGCGCGAGTGGCGCCAGGAGTACGTCGGCCGGCGCCGCGCCGACACCCGCTTCCTCAAGGAGGGCGGTGACGTGCGCGCGCCAGAACCCATAAGCCCCGGTCTGGTATCGCCGGAGTCCGGTCTCCGCGCCCAACGTCAACGGCAGGTGCCGTTCGAGCAGGTCGACCATCTCGGTGTAGAACGCGCCGAGCCGCTCGGCCGGCGGCGCGCCCGGACCGAGCGGCGGCGGGCCGTCCAGAATCCGCTGCTGCAGTTGGCGTTCGTGCTCGTCGAGCAGCGCCTCCGCGACCGAGGCCGGGTCGGGATAGCGACGGTAAAGCGTCGCCCGACCGACCCCGGCCGCCTTGGCGATGTCGTCCATCGTCACTGCGCGCGGGTCGGCGGCCGCGGCGTACAACGCCTCAGCGGCCGCCAGCACCCTGGCCCGGTTGCGCGCGGCATCGGCCCGCTCGGCGGGCGCCGCCCCGACCGGGCGCCCGGTCAGCAAGTCGATCCGCTTCGGCATTGCAGGTCGCTCCTTCGGTGGTGGGCCGGCCGGTGGACAGCTTGCGCACCGTCACTCCGGGTTGGTCACGCGGGCGAGCACCAGCCCGCCGATGATCATAGCCAGCGCGGCCAGCCGCCCGGCGCTGAGCGGGTCGCGGTGCACGAGGATCCCCAGCCCGATCGCGCCCACCGCGCCGATCCCCGTGAACACGGCGTACGACGTCCCGACCGGAAGCGTCTGCATCGCCCGGGACAACAGGTAGACCGACGTCGCGCCGAGGACGAAGCAGATGATCGTCGGCACCGGCCTGGTAAAGTTCTCGGTCGGTTTGATGCTCTGCGACCAGACGATCTCGACCAGGCCGGCGAGCACCAGGATCGCCCAGCTCATGACGGTGTCCGGCGCGTGGCGATCTTGCCCGCGAGGTCGTCCACGGCGGTGAAGGCGTCCCGTACCGAGGCTTGATGGTCGTCCCAACGATTCGCCAAGGCTGGATCGACGGTCGCGTTCACCCACTCGACGTTCACGAACGTGACGTCGGTGACACCGAAGTGCCCGTCGAAGAAGTCCCGCAAGTACCGCTCCTGGTGGTCGACCGCGTACCGCGGAGCGCCCGGTACGTAGCTGCCACCGCGCGCCGACGCCACGACGACCTGGAGGTCGAGCCGCGCCTTCGGGAACGTGACCTGATCGATCCACGCCTTCAGCGACGCCGGCACGGAGAAGTTGTACATCGGCGTCCCGATCAGCAGCACGTCGGCCGCCACCAGCTCCTGCAGCAGCGGTTCGACGACGGCCCAGGCCGCCTGCTGCGCTTCGGTACGAGCACCCTCGGGCAACCGGGCCGGATCGGTGATCTCGTGTTCGAGGGCGTAGTCGCACAGCTCGGTCCACGCCTGCCCGATCGGCGGCACCGGATCCGCCACCAGATCGCGGTAGACGTAGGTGTCCTCCGGCCGCGCCGTACGCCACGCTTGGGCGAACGCCGCGCTCAGCCGCCGGGAGTGCGAGTTGGCCCTCGCACTGGCATCCAAGTGCAGCAAAGTCGTCACGTGTGTGCTCCTCAATTGATGGTGATTTCCCTGATGAGAGCACAAATCGGACATCATGTCCACTTATTCCGAGCGGTTCACCTCAGTCGTCGGGCGACAGCATCCGGCGCGCCAGGATCGCCACGGACAACGTCGTGAGCTGCCGTGGATCGGCCAGATCGACGTCGAGCAGTGACTCGATCTGACCGATCCGGTAGTACAGCGACTGCCGCCGGAGGTGCAGCCGGTCAGCGGCGGCGGTCTTCGCACCGCCGCACTCCACGAGCACCTGAAGGGTGTGCAGCAGCGGCCCGCCCTTCGCGCGGTCCGCCTCGATCAGTGGCCCGAGTGCGTCGTTCACGAACGCGTGCAGCAGGGTGTCATCGGGGTGGCTGTCCAGCATCCGCTCCACAGCGAGGGACTGCGCGACGACCACCGGTTGCGCGATCTGGATCCGCTTCGCGATCCGCAGGCTGGTCCGCGTCTCCGCCATCGTGCGGGGCAGGTCCCCGACGGTGCGCGTCGTCCGCCCGACGGCAACGCAGGCCCTTGCCTGACCGCGCAGCAGCCGCTGCGCTGCATCGCGCACCCTGCTCCCGAGCGACGGTCCCGCCTCCGGACGGGCTCCGATCACGGCGCACAGCGCGCCGTCGGTCAGCCCGAAGATCCCGTGGCCTGCGCCCTGGACCAGCTTGTCGAGGACGCGCGCCCCGTCGGCCACCCGCTCGGGGTCGACGGCAACGCACACGAAATGGTGCCGGGCGGCGGGCAGACCGGCCGCCTGCAGACGCTCCTCGAGCAGTCCCGCTGCCACCGGCCGACCGGCCACGAGTTGGTCGAGGACCAATTGCCGGACGCGCAACGATCCGGTGACGTCGGGTTGATGCCGGATCAGGCTCAGCCCGATGACCATCGGCGCCCGGTCCAGGACGGCGTCGACGAGCAACGACGACGGCCCGTCGGTCCCGACCGTGAGCCGCGCCCACGCCGTGGTGTCGACGACGATCGGCACCTCGGCCGACGGCGCGTCCGCCGTCCGGTTGCCAGCAGCAACCACTTGCCGGCCCGCGTAGTCACTGACCTCCGCCCAGGTGCCGAGGACGGCCGCCACCTGTTCGACGATCTCTGTCAACGTACCGCCCCGCGCGAGCGTCTCGGACAGCCCGCGGGAGATCTCGTCGGCATGGCGCAGCCGCCGTACCGAGTGGTCGATCAGCTCACTGTTGACAGCCTCCGCGACCTCGGTGAAGCGCAGGACCGGCTGCAGGACGACCACCGGCAGATGCAACTCTCGGGCCTCCTCGATCATCTCCGGCGGAATCTCCGCGAACGTCCGGCCGATCTCGAAGAACAGCCCGGCGATGCCCTTCTCCGCGAGCCGGCGGATGTAGATCCGGCGGGCGTGTTCATCGACCGCGAGCAGTCCGACACCGTTGGTCAGCAGCGCCTCGTCACCGCGAAGCAGCGGCGCGATGTCGTACAGGTCAGCGGTGTGGACCCAGCGGACCGGATGGTCCAACTGGTCTTCACCACTGAGCAGTTGGGGATCGGCGACGCTCAGCAACGGGTGGTTCAGGATCTCACGCAGGACCAGCGTCATGCGACACAGTGTCGCATCGCTGCAGCGTTCTCTTTGACAGCTTGTACATTGATCGGACAGATCGGCGGGTCCACTCTCAAGGCATCACTCCCACGAGAGGGCAACAGATGCCGAGTTCTCCCACCTCCTCAGGGCCGGACGTCAGCAGTTCCCCGGGTTGGCGCGACGGCGCGGCCGCCGTCGCGATGCTGACCTTCGCGGTGGACGGCGAGACGCCGGTCCTGGCCGCCGGTCGCCGGTACGCCGAGCACGCGATGGCGATGTCGCACCAGGCCTACGACCTGCGCCGCGGCCTGCCGCGACTGCTCGCGCTGCTGGCGGAGTTCGACCTGCGCGCGACGTTCTTCGTCCCCGGCCTCACCGCCGAACGCTGGCCGGACGCGGTGTCGGCCATCGTCGAGCGCGGCCACGAGGTCGCCCATCACAGCTACAGCCACCGGCCGTCCACCGAACTGACGCCGGCCGAGGAACGCGTCGAGTTCGAACGCGGCCTCGAGGCGCTGACCGCGTTGGGCATCCAGCCGACCGGCTACCGCTCGCCGATGTGGGCGGCCACCTGGCGGTCCGCCGAGCTCGCCGTCCAGCACGGCCTCGGCTACGACACCAGCCTGATGGACGACGACCGGCCGTACGTCGTCGACACACCGTCCGGTCCGCTCGTGGAACTGCCCCCGCACTGGTCCCTCGACGACTGGGAGCAGTACGCCTACCTGCCGGAACCCCAGCTCGGCAACGTCATCGAACCGCCCGAGAAGGCGCTGTCGTTGTGGCTGGCCGAGCTCGACGGGATGCGTGAGTACGGCGGTCTCTTCCAGCTGACCGCGCACTCGTTCCTGTCCGGGCGTCCGGGCCGCGCCCGGGCACTCAGGCAGTTGCTCGAGGCAATCGCCGACCGTGGCGACGTGACGTTTATGACCGGTTCGGAGCTCCGGACCGCGGTCCTCGCCGACCCCGGCATCGAACGCCGGACCCACGAGCCGGTCAAGGCCGATCCGGCCGTCTATCCGAACTGGTGAAGGAGAAATCATGAGCACACTTGTCACGGGTGGACGAGGTTTCGTCGGACGTCACCTGGTCGACCAACTTCTGGCCGCGGGCGACGAGGTCGTGAGCTACAACCGGGACTACGTGATCGACGACCGCCCCGGGCTGACCGTCGTTCAGGGCGAGCTCTTCGACCTGCCGCGGCTGACCCGCGCGATCGGCGAACACGGCGTGGACAGAATCATCCACACCGCCGGGCAGAGCCATCCGGGGGTCTCGATCGATCTCCCGCTGACGACGTTCGCGGCCAACGCCGACGGCACGCTCGCGGTGTTCGAGGCGGCGCGGATGACCGGAGTCCGCCGGATCGTGAACTTCTCGTCGGAGTGCGCGCTCGGCTCGGTGCTCACCGAGGATCCGATCCGCGAAGACATCAAGCCGGAGCCCACCACGACGTACGGCGTCACGAAGGTCGCCGGCGAACTCCTCGGGTCGGTGTACAACTCGCTGTACGGCCTCGAGGTCGTCTCGCTGCGGGTGACCGAGGTCTACGGTCCCGGGCTGTGGATGCCGAGCCTGCTCAGCGACATGATTCGCGCCGGGCTGGACGGGCAACCGTTCACGCTGCCGGAGGGCGGCGATCACCCGTTCCAGTTCGTCCACGTCGAGGACGTGGCCACGGCGGCACGGCTCGCCGCACGTGCCGAGCGACCGACCCAACCGGTCTACAACGTCTCCGGCGGTCGGCGGGTCACCGTCTCCGAGACCGCGCAGCTGCTCGAGAAGCTGTTGCCCGGCAGCCGGTTCGAGATCGGCGCCGGGTACCTCCCGGACTGGGACCGGCAGGGTCCGTACGACCTGTCGGCGAGCGAGCGTGATCTCGGCTACCGCCCGGACTGGAGCCTTGAGCGCGGACTGACGGCCACCATCGAGTGGTTCGCCGCCCAGTTGGGCAAGCAGCCATGAAACGAACGGCCGAAGCGTCGAGCAGCTGGCTTCGCGGTGCGGCCGCGGCCATGGTGCTGACCTTCGACGTCGACGCGGAATCCTGCGTCCTTGCCGAAGGCAAGCATTACGCTCAGCACCCCGGGGTGCTGAGCCACCAGGCCTACGGCCCGCGGGTCGGCGTACCGCGGATCCTCCGGATGCTCGCCGATCTCGACGTCCGGGCGACGTTCTTCGTCCCCGGAGCGACCGCCGACACCTGGCCGGACGTGGTCACGTCGATCGTCGAGGCCGGTCACGAGGTCGCGCACCACTCGTACAGCCATCGGCGTCTGGTCGACCTGGCACCCGACGAGGAGATCGCCGATCTCGAACGCGGACTGGAAGCGCTCGGCCGGCTGGGGATCAAACCGGCGGGGCATCGCAGCCCGCTGTCGTCACCGAGTGAGCGTACGGCGTCCCTGCTCGCCGGGTACGGCTTCCAGTACGAGTCCACGTTGATGGACGACGACCGGCCGTACCTGCTCGAGACCGACCGGGGCGTGCTGGCCGAGCTACCACCACATTGGACGCTGGACGACTTCGCGCAGTACGCCTACCTGCCGGATCCGAGCATCGGCCAGGTGGTCGAGTCGCCGCGCAAGGCGCTCGAGGTCTGGGCGTCGGAGCTCGACGCGATGCGCCGGTACGGCTGCCTGTTCGTCCTGTGCTGTCACCCGTTCCTGTCCGGCCGGCCGTCGCGGGTCGAGGCGTTGCGCGAGCTGATCAGCCGTGCCCTCGGCCACGGCGACGTCGCCGTCCTGACCGCGGCCGAGGTGGCCGCGCGGGTCACAGCAGATCCGCTCATCGACATCCGCCCCCACAACTCTCGCCGTACTGCGGCAACGAATCAGCTGACGGAGGCATCATGACTGAGATGACAGGGCGGGTGGCCCTGGTGACGGGCGCGGCATCCGGAATCGGCCTCGCGGTCGCCGAATGCCTGGCCCGCGAGGACGCCGCGGTCGCGCTGCTGTCCCGGCCCGAGGACGACCTCGACAACGCCCGGAAGCGCTGCGCGGCGGCCGGCGCCGACGTGCTCGCGATCGGTGCGGACGTCGGCGACCCGGAATCGGTCCGGAAGGCCTTCGCCCAGGTCGAGGCCGAACTCGGACCGATCGATGCCGTGCACAACAATGCCGGCATCTCCACGGTCGCGCCGCTGGCGGACACCAGCGACGAGGAGTTCGACCGGCTGGTCCGGACCAATCTGGCCGGCAGCTTCTACGTACTGCGCGAGGCCGCGCGGGTCATGCAGCCGCGACAGCGCGGCGCGATCGTCAACACCGGTTCCGAGCTCGCGTTGATGGGCCAGACCGGGTACGTCGCCTACACCGCGACCAAGGGCGCGATCCTCGCGATGACCCGGGCGGCCGCGGCCGAGCTCGCCTCCTGGGGCATCCGGGTCAACTCGGTGTCGCCGGGGACGACCAAGACCCCGATGTTCCTGCGCGAGTTCGACGGTGTCGAGGATCCGGAGACGGAGCTCGCCGAGAACGCCGCGAGCGTGGCCCTGCAGCGCATCGCCGAGCCGTCCGAGATCGCCGAATGCGTCAGCTTCCTGCTGTCGGCGCGAGCGGCGTACGTCACCGGCACGAACCTGGTGGTCGACGGTGGCCGTACGACGTGCATTCCTGTCGGCACCGTCGGTACCGCCGTGGAGGTGCTGTCATGACCACGAAAGAACCGCCGGCCTCGCGGCTCGAGGAGCTCGGCTACAAGCAGCAGCTGGCGCGGCGGCTGAGCGTCAAAGAGGTGGTCGGCCTGGCGATGGCGGACGTCTCACCGACAATGGCCGTGCTGTTCCTGACCGCCGGGGTGTTCGTCGTCGGCGGCACGTTCTCGATCGGCGCAGCCTTCATCCTGTCCGCGGTGGTCATCATGATCGCGCTCTGTCTGGCGGAATTGGCCGCGCTGTTCCCGATCGCCGGCGGGATGTACTCACTGGTCCGGCACGTCCTGCCCGGGCCGCTGTCGTGGATCACCACGTTCAACTACCTCCTGCAGGGCGTGGTCATCCCGGCCAGCATCGCGCTCGGCATGGTCGGCTTCCTCAAGGACCTGATCCCCGGGCTCGGCCTGCCGTCCACGGTGCTCGCGGTCATCCTGCTGGCGCTGGCGATCGGCGTCGCACTGACAACGGTCGAGGCGGGCGCCTGGACGACAGCGGTGATGGTCGTCGTCGAGCTGATCGTGCTGGCCATCGTGACCGTCGCCGCACTGCTGCACCCGCACCAGTCGCTGGCCGACGTCACGTTCAGCCCGATGGTGCTGGACGGCGGCCAACTCACCGCGGTGACGGTCGCCGTCATGCTCGCGACGCTGGCCCCGATGTTCAACGTCATCAACGGGTACGACGCTGCGCTCGGCTTCGCCGAGGAACTCAAGGGCGGCGAACGCAACCTCGCGAAGGCCGTCGTCATCTCCGCCGCCCTCGCCTGCGTACTCATCGTCGTACCGCTGATCTGCGCGGTCATCGCGGCGCCCGACCTGAAGGAGTTCTTCAGCTCGCCCGCGCCGGTGGTCTACTCGGTCGAGGCCGCGCTCGGGTCGAGTGCCAGGATCATCGTGGACGTCGGTGCCTCGATCGCACTGTTCAATGCGATGCTGTCGCTGCTCATGTACTTCGGCCGCGGTGTCTACACCACCGGCCGGGACGGGCTGTGGCCGCGCGGCGTCAACCGCGCATTGTCGACGCTGAACCGCTTCCGCTCCCCCGCGGCCGGCGTCCTCGCGCTCGCCGTACCC
Organism: Kribbella sp. NPDC048915; assembly: GCF_040649595.1. Classification (NCBI taxonomy): domain Bacteria; kingdom Bacillati; phylum Actinomycetota; class Actinomycetes; order Propionibacteriales; family Kribbellaceae; genus Kribbella; species Kribbella sp. NPDC048915. The sequence goes on from NZ_JBEZFT010000078.1 coordinate 32,930, forward strand.
GCCGCGGTCCTGGTCTTCACCTCGGCACTGAACTTCCTGATCATCTTCGCCGGCACGATGATCGCGGCCGTGTACCTCTGCATCGGCCTCGCGGCGTTGTACAGCCGGCGCAGTCACGCGACGGCGCGGCGCCCGTACAAACTGCCGCTCTGGCCTGTCCCACCGCTCATCGTGGTCGCCTTCACCGCCTTGGCTCTCGCCACGCAGGAACGGCAGTACCTGATCGCGGAAGGCGTCCTCGTCCTGGTCGCCCTCACCTGCTGGCTCGCCTCCCGCCACTGGAACCGCCCGGCGTCCGCCGACCCCGTCCCCACCGCAGCGCAGGTCGACAGCTGACCCACCGCCTGAGGTTTCAGGGGTCAACCCGGAGTTTGTGGGTTGACCCCTGTGACGTCCCCGGGCCGTGACCAACGACGCCGGCAGCCGGGCTCCCACCCTGGGCACGCAACTCAGCCGACCGCCCGCGGTGGGCGGCGGACTCTGGCCAGGGGCTCCACCACCAGGGGTATCCGGCTCTTGTGACTGATCCGTGGGTGGACCCGAGCGACCGAGTCGGCACCCGCGCCGTGCAACCGCGCTGTGCAACCGCGCTGTGCAACCGCGCTGTGCAACCGCGCTGTGCAACCGCGCTGTGCAACCGCGCTGTGCAACGGCGCTGTCCGACAGCGCGTGTTCCCGCAGCCGAGGCCGTTGAGCCCCTTCCGGGGACCGCGAACACCTATCCGGGAACCGCGAACACCCATCCGGGACCGTGCCTCCCGTACTGGGACCTTGCACAAGCAATAACCAGTCCACACCCACCACCACATGTTCAAGCCCCCGTCTCCAGCCCGCACGACCACCGGCGCAGCCAACCTCGCACGAACGGATACGCCGGCCAGATGGGGTTCGTCACTCGTACACCAACGAAGAACCCCGACACGCGCGGGTATCCAGTCGTACACCGCGCCGCGGATCGGTCGGCGCTGATCTGGTCAGCGGTGATCTGGTCAGCGGTGATCTGGTCGGCGGTGATCTGGTCGGCGGTGTCCGGCACACGGTGACGGTGCGGCATGGTGCCGCGTGACGGCGTGCGGCGGAGGCGTGGCGTGGAGGCGCCGCGTGGCGTGGCGTGGTCGTAGGAGTTCGCGGGTTTCCCGTCCCACGGTGGGTTCACCCACGGTGTTGTGGGTTCCGCACCCTTCACACGGGTCAGGAACCCACAACACGATGGGTGAACCCACCGCGCGG
>NZ_JBEZFT010000079.1:0-33858 GCF_040649595.1 Kribbella sp. NPDC048915
CGGTTGACCGATTTGGTGGTGCCGGTGAGCTTGATGAACCGGTTGCGCTTCACCGCCACCTTCCCCGCGACCGCGCTCTCGGCCTTGGCGACCTGCTCGCACTGATCGCGGGCGTCGGCCGTACTGCCCTGGCCATGGCTCGCAACCGCGACCTGCCCACGTGGCTGGCCGCTGTCCATCCTCGCTACCAGGTCCCGCACCACGCCGAGCTCGCACTCGCCGTGGTGGTGGGGATCCTCGTGCTCACGACCGATCTGCGCGGCGTGATCGGCTTCTCGTCGTTCGGTGTTCTGCTGTACTACGCGATCGCGAATGCCTCCGCCTTCACCCAGCCGGCCGGCCGGCGTCGCTGGCCGCGCGCGGTGAACGTGCTCGGCCTGATCGGCTGCGTCGTCCTCGCGGTCACTCTGCCGTGGAGGTCGGCGGTCACGGCCGCGGTCGTCCTCGCCGCGGCCGTGGTGGTCCGCAAAGTCACGACAGGTCGCGCCGGATCCGCCAGAAACTGAACCCGGTCAGCAACACCGCGAGCCCAAGGAACAAACCGAACTCGCGCCACTGCAACGACCAGAACGCATCCGGGCCGAAGTAGCGGACCTTCTGGTGGTATCCCTCGTCGGCCAGGCGCTGGAAACAGGCCGCGCTCTTCGGGTTCGGCTCAGCTGCGCGCTGGACGCCGGGCGGCGGCCCGGGCTCGCACTCGATGACCCAGCCCGGGAACTGCTCGACCACCTGCCCGGACTTGTCGATGGTCTCCTCGGACACCCGCCAGGCACCGGCGACGCCCGTCCCGACCTCCATCCGCAGCACGTTGGCGTCGGCCCCTGGCCCGTCGATCAGGAACCCCCGGAGATTGTCCGCCGTCGCGACGACCGTCTTCTCCGTCGGCGTCAGCAGATGTTGCCGGACGAAGGTCGGTGTCAGCGCCTGCACCAAAATCACCACCGCGAGCGTGACGGCGACCGCGATCAACGTCCGGCGGATCACCAGACCGAGCGCGACACCGAGCGCGAACGCGAAGGCCGCATACCCGACCGGCACCGGGCCGCGCGCCGAGAACACGGCGGGGAAGAGTCGCGGCAGGTACGTGTTCGAGTTCTGGCCGGCGGTGACCGCGTCGTCGACCGGATCGGCCCACCACGTCACCGCGGCACTGAGCACAGCGGTGACCGCGATCGCCGCGAGCCCGGTGAACGCGATCTTGGTGGCGAGCCACCGCCACCGCGAGATGCTCTGTGCCCACACCAGGCGATGGGTGCCGGTCTCGAGTTCGCGGGCGATCAGCGGTGCGCCCCAGAAGGCGCCGACGACCGGCGGTACGGCGTACAAAAGAGCCTGGCCGACGATGTACAACGCCGGTACCAGGCGTTGCGCGCCGAGGTACTGCAGGAAGCCGTCGCTGAGTCGCCGGGAGTCGTCGAGCAGGCCGGGACCGGTCACGGCGAGAACGACCGTCGCAGCGAGCGCGACGGCGGCGACCACCAGGAACTGGACGCGGAACTGTCGCCAGGTCAGCCAGATCATCGCTGCACCTCCAGCACCGGGCGGGCCGGCCGGACGTCGCGGCCCATGTAGGCGAGGACCAGGTCCTCGAGCGTGAGTTGGGTGACCGTCCACGCCGGATCCAGGATCGGCTGGTCGGTCCGGATCAGGTACGTCGACTGCCGGTCGGTGTGACTCGCGGACACGACGTGCTGGTCGCGGGGCAGGTCCTTCGGGTCACGCCGCGGACCGGTCAACCGGAAGTGCGTCGCCAGCAGCGTGTCGATCTCGCCACTGACCTGGACCCGTGAATCGACCAGGACGACGAGGTAATCGCAGGCGCGTTCCACGTCGGAGACCAGATGCGAGGACAGGATGACGCTGAGCTCCTGCTCGGCGACCGCCTCCATCAGGTCCTGCAGGAACTCGCGCCGCGCGAGCGGATCGAGCGCCGCCACCGGCTCGTCGAGGATCAGCAGGTCGGGACGTTTGGCCAGCCCGAGCGTGAGCGCGAGCTGCGCGCGTTGACCGCCGGACAGCCGGCCGGCGCGCTGCTTCGGATCGAGTCCGACGTCCCGGATGCGTTGCTCGGCCACCGAGGCGTCCCACGCCGGGTTGAGCCGGGCGCCCAGGCGCAGGTGGTCGGCCACGCTGAGCCGGGCGTACGTCGGCGTGTCCTGTGCGACGTACCCGACCTTGGCCTGCTGTGTTCCGGCGGGCGCGCCGAGGACCTCGACGGATCCGGCCGTCGGTGTCAGCATGCCCACCGACAGGTTCAGCAGGGTGCTCTTGCCGGCGCCGTTCGGCCCGACCAGCCCGACCACGTGCCCGGCCGGGACCTCCAGATCGCAATCGGTCAGCGCCCAGCGCCGCCCGTACCTCTTGCCCAGCCCGTGGGCCTGCATCACCGTGCTCATCACGCTATGTCCTCTTGAGCGGCGGACCGAAAGGTGGTCAGGAACAGCGCCTCGATGCTCTCGTCGTCGAGGCCTGCTTTCCGCGCCTTCGCCAGCCAGCGGCGCAGATCCTGGCGCAGCGGGCCGTGGGCGGCGAGGGTGTTGTCGGTCAGCGTGCGGGTGACGAACGTGCCCCGCCCGGGGCGCGCCTGCACGAGCCCTTCGTGCTCGAGCTCGCGGTACGCCTTCAGCACGGTGTTCGGGTTGATCGCCAACGCGGCCACCACGTCCTTCACCGTCGGTAGCTGGTCGCCCTCCCGCAACAGTCCGAGCCGCAACGCGTTCCGGACCTGCTGAACGATCTGCTGGTACGGCGAGACCCCCGACCGGCCGTCCAGATGAAACTCGATCATCCGTTACCCCATTCATCTAGGTAACTAGCACTATAGATGTACAAGGTTGGCGGGCGTCAAGAGCCGGCGGATCTCCACCACCCACCAACGGGCGTCGGCACCGCTCTGCCACGCTCAGCCGAGCGTGGAAGCGGCCGTCAATGGGTGGTTGGTGAGTGCTGGAGATCCGCCTCAGCGGATGGCTTCGTAGCGGCGGAGGGCTTCGAGGCGGGCTTCGGCGTGGTCGACGATCGGCTCGGGGTAACCCTCGGCGCCGCCGTGTTTCCACGGTTCGTGCGCGGCCTTTCCGTCCAGGTGCCGCAGTTGCGGGACCCAGCGACGTACATAGGCGCCGTCCGGATCGAACTTGAGCCCCTGGCCGACCGGGTTGAAGACGCGGAAGTACGGCGAGGCGTCCGCGCCGCAGCCGGCCACCCACTGCCAGTTCAGTGAGTTCGAGGCGATGTCGCCGTCCCGCAGCGACTGCATGAACCAGCGGGCGCCGTGCTTCCAGTGGATGTGCAGGTCCTTCACCAGGAACGACGCGACCACCATCCGCACCCGGTTGTGCATGAACCCGCTCTCGGCGAGTTGCCGCATCCCCGCGTCGACGAGCGGGAAACCGGTACGCCCCGCGCACCACGCGTCGAACTGCTCGTCCGGTTCGTCGTACTGCATCCGCTCGAACTCGGACCGCAGCGGTTTCCAGGCGGCGTCCGGGTTGCGGGCCAGCAGATCCGCGCAGAACTCGCGCCAGGCGAGCTCCCGAGCGTACGCCTGCGCGCCGTCACTGCGCAGGCGGGACAGCTCCGAGAGCATCGTCCGCGGATGGATTTCCCCGTACTTCAACGGGATCGACATCCGTGAAGTGCTGTCGAGGTCGGGGCGGTCGCGGTGGTCGGCGTACTCGCGGACGGTGTCCAGATAGGCATGCCACTGCTTGAGCGCTGCCTGTTCACCAGCACCGTCCACGTCGCTGTCCGGGAGTTCATCGCTGTCCGCGCGCACCCACGTCACCTTCGAGGGGGCTGCGACAGGACCGCGCCAACCGTGCGCCTGCCACGCCTTGAAGTACGGCGTGAACACCAGGTAGGAGTTGCCCTGCTGGTTGCGGACCCGCCCGGGCGCGATCGCGTACGGCGACCCGGTGCGCACCAGCAGGCAACTCAGTGCGCCTTCAACTTCTTGATCGCGACGCTCGCCGTACGGCGCGTAGTCCGCCGCGATGTGAACGCTCGCTACGTCGGCCTCCGCCGCGACCGCGGGGACGACCGCGGCCGGATCGCCCGTGCGGACGACCAGTCGGCCGTTCATCGCCGCGGACAGACTGCGCAACGACGCGGCCAGGTGCCCGCGCCGCCGGTCGCCGGAGCGATCCCAGAGCAACGGATCGAGGACGAACAGCCCGAGGACACGCCCGTCGCCGGCTGTCACCGCGTCCAGAAGTGCGGGGTTATCGGCCAGCCGAAGGTCTCTGCGGAACCACATGATCGAGGTGTTCACAGGTCCCCGGTACCCAGGCGCATTGGGTAAGGGTTGCCTCAATAGGTGAGAATGGTTGTCGTGAGCGACCTGATCGATACCACCGAGATGTACCTGCGGACCGTTTACGAGCTGGAAGAAGAAGGCATCGTGCCGCTGCGGGCGCGGATCGCCGAGCGGTTGCACCAGTCCGGCCCGACGGTCAGTCAGACGGTCGCGCGGATGGAACGCGACGGTCTGATCAGGGTGGAGGGGGACCGCCACCTGGAGCTCACCGAGGTCGGTCGCAAGCAGGCGGTCCGGGTGATGCGCAAGCACCGGCTGGCGGAACGGTTGCTCGTCGACGTCATCGGGCTGGAGTGGGAGGACGTGCACGCCGAGGCCTGCCGCTGGGAGCACGTGATGAGCGACGCGGTCGAGCGCCGCCTGCTCCAGTTGCTCGGCAACCCGACCGAATCGCCGTACGGGAACCCGATTCCGGGCCTGGAGGAGCTGCAGCAGGACCGCGCGGTCAGCGACATCGGCGACTTCCGGATCGGTGTGGAGCCGCTCGACAAGGTCCTCGACGCCGCCACCGGCGCGAGCGTGCGGGTGCTGGTGCGGCGGATCGCGGAGCCGGTGCAGACCGACGACGGCGCGATGGCGGTGCTGCGCCGGGCCGGCGCGCTGCCGGGGCGCGAGGTCGACTCCACGCTGGACGCCGAGGGCGTCCTGGTCGGCAGCCGTGAGGCCGGCGGCGTGATCAGCGACGAGACCGCCGGGCACATCTTCGTCAGCCGGGTCTGAATTCTGGACCTCGGGAGTACTTCAACTCTACGTTAACGCTGCGCACCCGATGCGGTACGTCGGGTGCACTGCGGGTAGCGTCGGGCCGCAATGTCTGAGAATCCTGTCGATTGGCCGCAGTACCTGCGGGAGTTCCACACCGCCACCCCGGGCAGCACCGAGGCGTTGCTGTCGCGTGCGGTGGCCGGCGACCACACGCCGTACCGCTGGCTCGTCCGTGCCGTCTCCGGTGAGGCGCGGCGGGTGCTCGATCTCGCCTGCGGCAACGGTCCGGTCGCGCGGGAGCTGTACGGGCGGTGGGTCGTTGGTGTCGACAACAACGCCGCGCAGCTCGCGGGCGCGCCCGGTCCGAAGGTGCAGGCGGAGGCGCTGCGGCTGCCGTTCGCGAACGAGGTCTTCGACGTCGTCACCTGCTCGATGGGCCTGGCCATCCTGCAGCCGCTGCCCGAGGTGCTCGCCGAGGCGGCGCGGGTGCTGCGGCGCGGCGGCGTACTGGCCGCGATCGTGCCCGCCGTCCGGCCGCTGCGGCGCGGCGACATCCGCACGTTGAGCGGTCTGGCGACGCGACTGCGGTCGACGCCGCAGTTCCCGGCCGGCGGTGAGATCAACGAGTTGAAGGACCAGTTGAAGCACGCCGGGTTCGACGTGATGGAGAGCCAGCGCGAGCGGTACGTGTACCTGGTGCGCAGTCGTGCGGACGCCACCCGGCTGGTGAACGCGCTCTACCTCCCGGGGACGCCGGATGCGCGCCGGGAGACCGCCGCGGCCTGGCTCGCGGACCGCGCTGAGGCCAAGGACGGCCTCGAGGTCGCGATCCCGATCCGCCGGATCACCGCGATGCGGACCAAGGTGGCGCTCGCCACGTCGTGACCGCCGCCGGGCCGGTACCGTGTGCTGGTGAGCGCGCTGCACTGGTCCGTCCGGAAGCTCGACGGGGCGCTGGACGGTGAGACGGTCTACCGTGAGCTGCTGGCCGCCGAGCCGGTCGCGTTCTGGCTCGACGGCAGCCTGACCGACCGCGCGCCGCGTCGCGTCTCCGTGCTCGGGACCACGCTCGGCGACTCCGCCTCGGTGCTGATCCGCGACGTCGCCGACGGGGATGTCTTCGCCGAGCTGAACGCGTTGCTCGCGGATCGTGCTGCCGAGCCACCGGCCGAGCTGGAAGGGCTCTTCTGCGGTGGGTACGTCGGGTACTTCGGGTACGAACTGAAGGCGCTGACCGGGGGAGTCGTCGCGCACGAGGCGGCGACGCCGGACGCGCTGTGGATCTGGGCGAACCGGTTCGTCGTGATCGACCACGACCGCGACCTGACGTACTTCGTCGCGCTCGACGAACCCGGGGCCGGGGAGGACTGGCTCGACCGGGCGACGGCGAGTGCCTCCGCGTGGTGGTTGCGAAGCGTCGACGCCCCGGCGATCGCGCGGCTCGACATCGAGGCGCATCTCGAGCAGGACCGGGCGACGTACCTCGCCCGGATCGCCCGGGTCCTCTCCGAGCTGGAGGCTGGGCAGACCTATGAGGTCAACCTGACCAATCGGGTGCGGTTGCCCGCGGTGCCTGACGCGTTCGAGTTCTTCCGGTGGCAGCGGTCGACGAATCCGGCGCCGTACGCCGCGTTCCTTCGGCATGGCTCGCTGGCGGTCGCCAGTTCGTCGCCGGAGCGCTTCCTCACCGTCGACCGCGACGGGTGGGCCGAGTGCCGCCCGATCAAGGGCACCGCGCCGCGTGACCTGGACCCGGCGCAGGACCAGCTCGCCGCGAAGGCGCTCGCCGAGGACGACAAGACCCGCGCCGAGAACCTGATGATCGTCGACCTGATCCGCAACGACCTCGGCCGCGTCAGCGTGCCCGGAACGGTGACCGTACCGCAGCTGATGCAGGTCGAGAGCTACCGCACGATGCACCAGTTGGTGACCACGGTGCGCGGGCGGCTGCGCTCCGGGGTCTCCGCGGTGGACGCCGTCCGCGCCTGCTTCCCGCCCGGGTCGATGACCGGGGCGCCGAAGATCCGCACGATGGAGATCATCGACGAACTCGAATCCAGCGCGCGCGGGGTGTACTCGGGCGCGCTCGGCTACCTGACCGTCGACGGCCGCGCCGAACTGAGCGTCGTCATCCGGACCGCCGTCCTGACCCCCGACGCCACCGTCGTCGGGGCCGGCGGAGCCATCGTCCTCGACTCCGACCCGGAGGCCGAGTACGACGAAATGGTGCTGAAGGCCCGATCGGCCGTCGGGGGCGGGTCGACCGACTGATACCGATACCGGCTGGTGCTTGTCGAAGGGTGGGGAAGTGACGGAATTGCTGGTGGCCGACTCGTTCTTGGTTGCTGATGGCAAGGTTCGGGGGACGGAGCTGCATCGGGAACGGTTCGTTCGGTCGTGTGCCGCGGCGGGCGTGGACGCGGAACGGTTCTGGGACGAGCAGCTCGGGCGGATGCCCGGGATCGGGCGGTGGTTTCCGCGGTTCGAGCTCCGGATCTCCGGTGAGCTCGCCGTGCAGCTACGGCCGGCGCCGCCGATCGGTGGGCGGCTTCGTGTCGTCGTCCACGACGGACCCGATCCGCGCGCGGCGCCCCGGGTGAAGGGCCCCGACCTCGAACTGCTCGGCAAACTCAAGGCCTCCGCGGCCGACCGCGCCGACGAGATCCTCCTGCTCGACACCGACGGCACGGTCCTCGAGGCGGCGTACTCCGCGGTCGCCTGGTGGGACGGCGACATCCTCTGCTTCCCCGAATCCGATCGCCCGATCCTCCCGTCGGTCACCGCTCAACTTCTGCGCCGAATCGCCGCCGGCCAAGGCGTCGAAACCGCGGAGCGCCCGATCACCCCGGAGGCCCTCCGCAACACCACCGAGGCCTGGCTCCTGAACGCCCTGCACGGCATCCGCCCCATTCACGCCTGGGCCGATTCCCCGATCGACCCGCTCCCCAACTCCCTGTCCACCTCCTGGCAATCCCACCTCACCGCCTTGGCTGCACCCCTCCCGTAACCACCTGGGCGTACCTCCAGGAATGCAGAACCCGCCTGAACCGGCGCTTTCAGGCCCCAAAACGGCACTTCTGCATACCTGGGGGTACGCAGCGCGGATCCCGGCGACGGGGAGGATGAACCCTCCGTGCCGCTATGGTTCGTTACTGGGGTAGTGAACCAAGGAAGGGGTGGGCGGTGTTCGACGACCGCAGCCCGATCTATCTGCAGATCGCCGAGCAGATCAAGAACGACATCGTCACCGGCGCCCTGGCCGAGGACGAGCAGGTGATGTCGACGAACCAGTACGCCGCCTTCTACCGGATCAACCCGGCGACCGCGGCGAAGGGCTTCGCCCAGCTGGTCGACGAGGGCATCCTCTACAAGAAGCGGGGGATCGGGATGTTCGTCGCGCCGAACGCCCGCGACCTGCTGCGGACCAACCGGCGTGACTCGTTCTTCGCCGAGGTGGTCGATCCGATGATCCGTGAGGCGAAGGCGATCGGCATCCCGCTGCCGGAGATCGTCCAGCACCTCCGCACCTACGGAGACGCCTGATGAGCGCCCTGACTGTGCGCACCGAGAACGTCTCGGTCCGGTTCGCCGGCGTGCCCGCGCTGGACCGGCTCGACCTCCGACTGGCCCCCGGGAAGATCCATGGCCTGCTGGGCCGCAACGGCTCCGGCAAGAGCACGCTCGCTGCGGTCCTGGCCGGATTCCGGCGGCCCGACGAGGGACGGGTCCTGATCGAGGGCGGCGATCTCGGCGCGGCACAGGAGCCGTACGAGAACGCCGTCGTGACGAGCCGCGTCTGCCTGATCCGCGAGTCCGGTGACCGCCCGGACGCCGTACCCGTCAAGTACGCACTCGGTCTCGCCGCCGCGCTACGCCCGTACTGGGACGCCGAGCTGGCCGCCGACCTCCTGGACCGCTTCGAGGTCCCGGTGAACCAGAAGATCCAGAAGCTCTCCCGCGGTAAGAAGTCCGCGCTCGGTGTGGTGATCGGGCTGGCGAGCCGCGCGCCGCTGACGATCTTCGACGAGAGCTACCTCGGGATGGACGTCCCGTCGCGGAACCTGTTCTACGACGTTCTGCTCGCGGATTACGCCGAGGTGCCGCGCACGATCGTCTTGTCGACGCACCTGGTCAGCGAGGTCAGCACGATGCTCGAGGAGGTCGTGATCCTCGACCGTGGCCGGCTGGTCACGCAGTCGCCGGTGGACGCGCTGCGCGGTCGCGGCGCCTCGGTCGTCGGCCCGGCCGCGGCGGTCGACGAATTCACTGCCGGGTTCACGGTGCTCGCGGAGGAGCGGCTCGGCGGCACCAAGTCGACCACGGTCCTCGGCGACCTCGACCCCGCGCTCCGCGCACAGGCGACCGCAGCCGGTCTCGAGATCGGTCCGGTCGGCCTGCAGGACCTGTTCGTCCACCTGACGGGAGCCAAGTGATGAGCACCGCGATCAAGTCACCGGCTCTGCCGCGCGAGGCCACGGACTTTCGCCGGCTGAAGAGTTCGCTGTGGGCGGTGACGGCCGCGCTCCGGCCGATGCTGCTGGGCTACTGGATCGTGATGGTCGTCGCGCTGTTCTTCGGCGGCTTGCTGCTCCAGCTCCTGGTCGACGGCGTCAGCAGCAGCGCCTGGGACTACGGGACGCAATCGCCGAAGTACTTCTCGATGGCGCTCGGCGTCACGGTCGCTCCGGCCTGTTTCGCCTTGCTGGTAACGCAAGGCATCACCCGCCGGATGTTCTCAGTTGCCGCTGGCATCTATCTGATCGGCGCGGCGGCCGCCTCCGCGCTGCTCTGGGTGCTGATGTACCAGGGCGAGCGTTTGCTCTACAGCGCGGCCGGCTGGCCGGACAAGCTGACGAACAACCACTTGTTCACCGACACGACGCAGGCCGGACTGATCTTCGCCGAGTTCTTCCTGCTGATCCTGTCGCACGAGGTGGCCGGCTGGCTGGTCGGGATCGCCTTCCTCCGGTTCGGGTCGTGGCGCGGGATCATGATGCTGCCGCTGGCCCTGCTGCCGGCCGTGGCGGCCGAGTTCCTGCTCGTCGCGCAGTGGCTCGCGGACGGCCTCGACAACCTCGGGTACCAGCGTCCGCCACTCGCAGTCGCCGTGCCGTCGGTGGTCTTGGCGAGTGCCCTCGGTCTGTACGCCGGGTACCGCATGCTGCTGCCGATGGCGGTGAAACCACCGAAGGGCTGAGCGAGTTATGCACAGGGGGTGTGTATAACTCGGACCGATTCTGTGGATGGTTCGCGGGAACACTGTGGACGACGAAAACTGTTCTCCGAAAAGCCTTGTGCCGTTCGTCGGACAGCGGTAAAAATGTCGACACGTTGCTCCTCTCGGAGTGGCGGGTCGAACGGAAACCGAGGGCCCTTTGCGGTGGGGATCCCCACCGAGGTAGACCGGTGACGGGGTCTGCCGGCCACCACGGATCCGCTTCGGGAAGCTGGAGACGTCACCTTCCTTCAGCTGTGCGGGCCCCTCCGGCTCATACTCGGAGGGGCCCGCTTTTTCCTGCCGTTTCAAGACGGAGTAGTGCCGTAACGCCGACCGCGCCACCGACACATGCCGACGCCGGCCGGTGCGCGCTGGTGCACGCATCCGGCCGGCGTCGGTGCCGATTCACCTCAGGGTGATCGTCAGCTCCGTGTGCGCTCCGCGAGCTGGGACCCGAACCTCCGTCCCGCGGCTGGTCGTGACGAGCTCGTACGTCGCCGTGCGGCCGTTGACCGCCACGCTGCGAACACTCGCCCCGGCCGGCAGGACGGCGCCGACGGTGACGGCCGCGCCGACCCCGTTCGCGGTCACTGCGGTCCGCAACGCCTTGTTTTCAAGGGTTGCCGACACATCCACCGCTCCATGGCCGACCTTGATGTTGCGTCCGGCAATCTTCTGCTGGCCGTCCGGCAGCTGCGGTACGACGGCCAGCCGCCGGTGCCCGAGATCGGGATCGACGCCGAGCTGCTGGTGGACGACCGGCCAGAGAATCCCGTACGCGCCCCAGGCCTGCAGCGCCATCGAACGGTCGTAGAACGGCCGGCCGATGTTCGCCGGGGAGTCCGGTGACGGGGCGATCTCCGGCATCGCGCCGGGCAGTTCCCACACCGACGGATCCAGCTGGATCCGGGCGTTGCCGGTGGTGTAGCGCTGCTGCTGATCCCGGCCCAGCCGCCCGAAGTTGCCCTCGGCAACAGCCATGATCGACGTGTTCAGCCCGAAGATCGCGCGCTCGCTCTGCACCTGGGAAACCACCGGGTCGCACGTGTCGCCGCGGTTGCCGCCGTCGGCCGACGTCGGCCCGGTGCCGGTGTGGTAGAGGCCGAACTCTCCTGTGTAGCAAGAGGTTTCCCGCTGCTCAAGTGCGATGTTTCCGTGCTCCGCGGACGCCAGCGGCGACGTTCCGCCCGGACGCTTCAGCATCGCCTCCATCGGCGTGACCCCGATCCAATGGCGCTGGAAGATCGGCGTGTTGTCGTTCGCTGGGTCGGCCGGATCGTCGACCGAATCGGCGTACCCCTTCGCCTGCGGTACCCACCACTGGCTCTCGAACCGCGACTCGAGGTCGGTGGCGCGGCTGGTCGCCCACTGCTGCACCAACGTGTCGTGCTTGGATGCGGCCAGGTCGGCCAGGTCCCGCAGTCCACGGGCCAGGTACACGGTGCTGTCGAGCTTCTCCTCACCCATGCCGGCGCGCTCGACGTTCGCCAGACCCTCGGGCCAGCCGTCGCGGTCCTGGTCGAGCTCGCGGTACACGTACTGCAGGTTCCGGACACTGAAGTCGTACATCTCGTCACGGAACCGGTTGTCACCCGTCCACCGCCACAGCAGTGCGACCGTACTCGGGAACTTCACCGTCTCGTCGGTGTTGCCGGCGCTCTGGTTCGATCCGAAGTACACGTCACCGGTCGGGGTCACCTCGTGCGCGACCTTGCCGCTGCGGTTGTTCAAGCGATCGCTCACGTCGCGGAGCGCACGCAGGTGCTCCTTTACGGTGTCGAACTGACCGGCGGCCACGGCCGCGAACGCGGTGTACTCGCCGTCGGTCGCGAACAGCCACGGGTAGTCCGGCCAGCCGGCGCCGAACCAGCGCGCGACCGGGACGGTGCCGACCGGAGCCGGGTAGTCCTTGCCTTCGTTGACGTCCCGGATCTGCAGGTTGCGGGCCTCCTGCACGGAGTCCGCGAGGTTCTGCTTGCTCCACTCGACGCTCTGCTGCAGCAGACGGTCACCAGGCAGGTCCACCATCGACCGAGCGCCGATTTCCTTGCGGTCCGCGGTCTTTGCCCGCAGCAACTGCTCCGGGTTGCGCAGGGCCCTGCCGTACTCGCGTTCGGCGGCGCGGTTGCCCTGGTCCGATCCGGCCACGGCGAACCAGATCGTCGTCGACTGGCCGGCCTTCAGCGGTACGTCGTACGTCAGCCGGCCGCCCGTACCCTTGCCGGCGAGCGAGTCGTCGCAGCGCGCGGGCGTCGTACCGCTCGCCGGGCAGATCACTGAGGGGTCCTGTGGCCCGCGGTGGTCCGGACCGAGCTGGTGACTCGTCGGACGCAGGGACGATCCGACGAACGCGGCGAAGTCGTGGGCGGACGCGTTCGGGTACGACGGGGTGCCCTGCTCGCGGAAGCGCAGCGCGCCGCCGGTGAAGTCGCCGGTGTCCGGGAGGTTGGCGTCGGTGGCGTTCGGCGTCGTCCAGTCCCACGGGTACGGCTGCATCAGCTCGGAGTGAGCGTCGACGTCGAGCTTGACGGTCTTCGCCGTACTCGAGTTGAGCGTGAGTCCGACGAGGGTGGCGCGAACGCCGTCCGGGACGAAGTCGGTACGGCGGACCGTCACGTCACCGGGGTAGTCGATACGGCTGTAGCCGTGGCCGCTGGTGTACTTCGCGGCCGGCTGGTCCTTGCCGAGCCAGGCGCCGTCGACGTTGAACCAGATGCCGTCGAGGAGCTTGATCGGCTGCGACCAGAAGCCGCCCATTTCGCCGCGCACGTGCCAGCCGGCGGCGGGGTAGAGGCCGGTCTCGTCGCCCATCGCGTAGGCACGGTCGCCGACGACCAGCGACCGGCGGTCGGCCAGGCGCGTGGTCTCGGAGAGCTCGGGCGCGCCGGCGGCCGGTGCTTGCCGAGCAGTCGGTGTTTGGGGCGTGGCCGGCGCGGCGGTGGGGCCGGCGAGCGCGGAGGCGGTGCCGGCGAGGATGGTCGTGGTGGCGAGAACGGTGACGCCGGCGGTCCGGCGTACCCGCCTGCTTCGGGGCGGCGGTGCGGTACTTCGGTCGGTCGGATGTGGAGTCATGGCGGTTCCTCCTTCTCGGCGCCCGTGCAGAAGCGCCGGCATCAGCCAGGGGCCGAGCTGCCCCTGATCACCAGTTCGGGTTGCAGCAGACATTCGGCCGGTGCGCCGTCCGCGGGACCGGTCAGGATCGTGATCAGCTCGTCGGCGATCTCGTCCATCGGTTGCCGCAGGCTGGTCAGCCCGGGGGAGACGACCTCGGCGAGCGGCGAGTCGTCGAAGCCGGTGACGCCGACGTCGCGGCCGGGTGTGCGGCCGCGACGGTTCAGCTCGCGGAGCGCACCGAGGGCGAGAATGTCGCTCAGGGCAACGATGCCGTCGACCTCGCGACCGGAGTCGAGCAGCCGCGCGGTGGCGCGGGCGCCGTCCTCGATGGTGTCCTGACGGCAGCGCACGGCCAGTCCGGTGGTCGGCAGCCCGAGTTCCTGGCACGCGGCACGCCAGCCGCCGGCGCGGTCCTCGCCCAGCCCGGACGACTTCGGCCAGCCGAGGAAGGCGATCCGGCGGCGACCGGTCTCGTACAGGTGCCGGACCGCGGCCGCGGAGCCGGTCGCGCCGTCGACGTCCACCCACGGACCGGGCTGTTCGGACTCCTTCCACACCCGGCCGAAGCTGACGAACGGGATCTTGCGTTCCTTCAGCCAGCCGTGCCGCGGGTCGTGCGTCTCGGTCTGCGACAGCACGAACCCGTCGACCAGACGACGCGCGTGCAGGTCGTCGTACGTCGGCATCCCGTCGACGCCGCCGGGTGCGGTGAACAGCAGGATGTGCCGGCCGGTGCGTTCCGCGGCGGCGCACAGGGCGTGCAGGAACTGGTCCATCACCAGGTGCGTCTGGTTCGGCCAGTCGGGAACGCAGTACCCGATCAGCTCGACCGCGCTGGTGCGCAGACTGCGGGCGTTACGATTGGGCCGGTAGTTGAGCAGCTCGATCGAGCGGTTCACCCGCTCGAGGGTGTCCGGGCGGAGGCGGTGCGGGGCGTTCAGCGCGTTCGACACCGTCTGCACGGAGACCTCGGCGTGAGCGGCAACCTGCTTCAAGGTAGCCACAGCAACCTCCACCGGGGTTTTGAACGTTAAAACACCCGCAGTCTCTCCACTCCCGGCTTCCGTGTCAACGGTCCGCGTGCAATCTCAACAGGAGGTCTCCGCGTCGAGCACGCCTCGCCGCGCTGCCCCAGGCGTGCACCCACCCCGGGCAGACCTACACGTCCTGTCCAGATGGCACGCCGGTGACTCAGAACGCCCGGCTCGTCCACCACGTCGGCCGGATCAGGCGGTGTGGCCGCCGTCGATGGTCAGTTCGGTGCCGGTGATGTACGCCGCCTGCGGGCCCGCCAGGTAGGCGACCGCGGCGGCCACCTCGGCGGGGGTGCCGAAGCGGTCGAGGGCCAGGTCGGCGATCTGGGGCGCCGCGAACGGGCCGTCGGACGGGTTCATGTCGGTGTCGGTGGGGCCGGGCTGGATGACGTTGGACGTGATGTTGCGCGCGCCGAGCTCGCGGGCGAGTGCCTTGCTCAGGCCCACCAGCGCTGCCTTGCTCATCGCGTACAGCGTCATCCCGGGGCTCGTCACGCGCGCGGCCGCGCAGCTGCCCAGGTGGATCAGGCGGGCCCCGTCGGACAGCAGCGGTACGGCGGCCTGCGTGGCGGCGTACACGCCCCGGATGTTCACGGCGAGCACGCGGTCGACGTCCTGCGGTGTGAGATCGGTGATCGGGGCGATCGCGCCGACGCCCGCGTTGTTGACCAGGATGTCCAGTCCGCCCAGGGATTCCGCGGCCCGGCGGACGCCGTCCGCGACCGCGCCCGCAGCACCCGAGTCGACGGCGTACGCGAACCCGCGCCGCCCGAGTGCCTCGATCTCCTTCAGCACCGCGGCAGCGGCGTCCGCGGACGAGTTGTACGTGATTGCGACGTCCGCTCCGCGCTCCGCGAGCGCCACCGCCGTCGCCGCGCCGATCCCGCGGCTGCCGCCGGTCACCAGGGCCTTCTTGCCAATCAGTTCGTTCATGTCTTCCAGTCCAGCGGCCCGGATCGGCCGACGCTGGCGAGAATCCGCCACCGGATCCTCGCGTCGCATTCCCGCGACCGGCCCTCCACCTCCATGTCGCAAATCCGCTAGCCACGGTCGGTGGCGGCAGGGATGCTGGAGGGCGTGTACGAGTGCAGGGAGCGATGCATCCGGGCCGTGCAGTCCAAGGACGCGCGGTTCGACGGGTGGTTCTTCACGGCGGTGCTGACGACGAAGATCTACTGCCGGCCGAGTTGTCCGGTGGTGCCGCCGAAGGTCGAGAACATGCGCTTCTACCCGAGCGCGGCCGCTGCCCAGCAGGCCGGGTTCCGGGCCTGCAAGCGGTGCCGGCCGGACGCCAGCCCGGGGTCGCCTGAGTGGAACGATCGCGCCGACCTGGTCGCTCGGGCGATGCGGTTGATCGCCGACGGCGTCGTCGATCGCGACGGCGTACCGGGGCTGGCCGCGCAGCTCGGGTACAGCGTTCGTCAGGTGCAGCGTCAGCTCCAGGCCGAGCTCGGTGCCGGACCGCTCGCCCTCGCCAGGGCTCAACGAGCCCAGACCGCGCGGCTGCTGATCGAGACGAGTGACCTGCAGATGGCGGACGTCGCGTTCGCCGCCGGCTTCTCCAGCGTGCGCACCTTCAACGAGACCGTCCAGGAGGTCTTCGCGCTCCCGCCGACGGAGCTCCGCCGCCGCGCACGACGTGGGGTCACGACGACCGCGCCGGGCACGATCTCGCTCCGGCTGCCGTTCCGCGCGCCGCTGACGCCGGACAACCTGTTCGGCCATTTGATCGCGACCGGCGTTCCGGGTGTGGAGGAGTGGCGCGACGGCCAGTACCGCCGGACGCTCCGCCTCCCGCACGGCCACGGCGTCGTCGCCCTGAAGCCGATGCCCGACCACATCGCCTGTCAGCTCTCGCTCACCGACCAGCGTGACCTCGCGATCGCGATCAGCCGCTGCCGCCGGATGCTCGACCTCGACGCCGACCCGGTCGCCGTGGACGACCTGCTCGCCCAGGACCCGGTACTGGCGCCACTCATCGCGAAAGCGCCCGGCCGGCGTGTCCCGCACACCGTCGACGGTGAGGAGTTCGCCGTCCGCGCCGTCCTCGGCCAGCAGGTGTCGACCGCCGCCGCTCGCACCCACGCGCACCGGCTGGTGCTGCAGTACGGCGAGCCCATCGACGACCCGGCCGGTGGCCTCACCCACCTCTTCCCGACGATGCAGGCGTTGACCGAGCTCGACCCGGAGACGCTCGCGTTCCCGAAGTCCCGCCGTACGACGCTCACGACGCTGATCGCCACGCTCGCGGCGGGTGAGATCGACCTGGGCGCCGGCGCCGACTGGGACCGGGCGAGAGAGCAACTGTCGGCGCTGCCGGGGATCGGCCCGTGGACTGTCGAGTCGATCGCGATGCGCGCGCTCGGCGACCCGGACGCGTTCGTGGCCAGCGATCTCGGTATCCGGTACGCCGCCCGGGACCTAGGCTTGCCCGAAGCCCCCAAACTGCTCGTCCGGCATGCCCGTGCCTGGCGACCGTGGCGTGCGTACGCCGTGCAGTACCTGTGGGCCACTGGCGACCATCCGATCAACAGGATTCCGGAGGCATCGTGACCGACCTGACCACCGACCGGCTGCTGCTGCGGAACTGGCGGGAATCCGACCGCGAACCGTTCGCCGCGATGGGCGCGGACCCGGCGGTGATGGAGCACTTCCCGGCGCTGATGACCCGCGAGCAGAGCGACGCCTTCGTCGACATGGTGCGAGCCGCGATCGACGAACGCGGCTGGGGCTGGTGGGCCCTGGAGGTCCGCGCGACCGGTGAGTTCATCGGTTTCACCGGCCTCAACGTCCCAGGCTTCGAGGCGCCGTTCCTGCCCGGCGTCGAGATCGGCTGGCGGCTCGCGAAAGGTGCCTGGGGCAACGGGTACGCGACCGAGGCGGCGCGGGCGGCGCTGGCGTACGGGTTCGAGCAGGCCGGGTTCGACGAGATCCTCTCGTTCACCACGACCACGAACCTGCCGTCGCAGCGGGTCATGCAGCGCATCGGGATGGTGCCCGACGAGGCCGGCGACTTCGATCACCCGCGGATCGAGCCGGGCAACCCCCTCCGCCGCCACGTGCTGTACCGAATCACTCGCCCGCAGTGGGAATCCACCCGGTGACGTACGCCGTCGTCGACAGTCCGCTCGGCCCGCTCACGCTGGTCGGAAACGACGCGGGTGAGCTCATCGGCCTGTACCTCGACGGCCAGCGCTACCGCCCCGAACCGGCGCGCTTCGGCGACCGTGACGACGCCGCGCTGCCCGCGGTCGCGGAACAGCTCGACGAGTACTTCCACCACAGCCGCACCACGTTCGACGTACCGCTGCACCTCGTCGGTACGCCATTCCAGCGCACAGTGTGGACCGCGTTGCTGGACATCCCGTACGGCGTCACGTCGACGTACGGCGCGCTCGCGGAGACGCTCGGTCTGACACCGCGGTCCGCCCGCGCGGTGGGGCTGGCGAACGGGAAGAACCCGATCAGCATCATCGTCCCGTGCCATCGGCTGCTGGGGTCGACCGGCAGCCTCACCGGGTACGCGGGCGGTCTCGACCGGAAGAAGACCCTCCTCGATCTCGAGCGCGGGCAAGAGCTGCTCACTGGATGAGGACCTGGTCCGACGCACGCTGATCCAAGAAGACTGTCAGCCTGCGGTGTGAGCCGTGTCGTCGACCGCGTCGTCCATCCGCTCGATCGCCGGCGCCTCGGCGTGCTCCGGGGTGGCGGCGGGCTTCGGCTTGCGGGTGAGCTTGCGGCCCAGTGGCTCGGTGTAGCGGGCGGCGATCGGGCCGAGGATGACCAGGATCAGCACGTACGCCGTGGCCAGCGGGCCGAGCCGTGGTTCGACACCGACGGCGAGGCCGGCGATGACGATCGAGAACTCACCGCGCGCGACGAGAGTCCCACCGGCGCGCCAGCGGCCGCCGGTCGAGATACCGGCCCGGCGGGCGGCGTACCACCCGGTGGCGATCTTGGTCAGGCCGGTCAGGATCGCCAGCCCGAACGCGATCGCCAGCACCGGCGGGATCTCCCGCGGGTCGGTGCTCAGGCCGAAGAACACGAAGAAGACCGCTGCGAACAGGTCACGCAGCGGGCTGAGCAGGTTCCGGGCGCCGTGCGCCACTTCGCCGGACAACGCGATACCGACGAGGAACGCGCCGACGGCCGCCGACACCTGCAACTGCTGCGCGACACCGGCGACCAGCAGCGTGAGGCCGAGGACGACGAGCAGCAGCATCTCCGGGTTGTCGGAGGAGACCGCTCGGCTGATCACGCGCCCGTACCGGAGCGCGACGAACAGCACCACACTCACGGTGCCGAGCGAGATCAGCAGCGTCATGCTGCCGCCGGCCAGTCCGACACCGGCGGTCAGCGCGGTCAGGATCGGCAGGTAGACCGCCATCGACAGGTCCTCGAGCACGAGGATGCCCAGGATCACCGGTGTCTCGCGGTTACCGAGCCGCCCGAGATCCCCGACGACCTTCGCGATCACCCCGGACGACGAGATCCAGGTGACACCGGCCAGCGCGACCGCGGCCACCGGGCCCCAGCCGAGCAGCAGCGCGATGATCGCGCCGGGGAGTGCGTTCAGCAGGAAGTCGACGATGCCGGACAGGTACTGCGTCTTCAGTGTGCCGACCAGATCGGACGCGGTGTACTCGAGGCCGAGCAGCAACAACAGCAGAATGACGCCGATCTCGGCGCCGGTGGCAACGAACTCCTCACTCGCGTCCAACGGCAGCAGGCCGCCGTGACCGAACGCGAGACCGGCCAGCAGGTACAGCGGAATCGGGGAGAACCCGAGGCGGCCGGCGATCCGGCCGAGGATGCCCAGGGCGAGGATGATCGCCCCCAGCTCGACGAGCAGGGCAGTGATGGATTCGTGCATACTCAGCCCCCCGCGATCAGATCGGCCACCGCGTCCACGCCCTCACGGGTCCCGACCACGACCAGCGTGTCACCGGTCGCGAACCGGAAGTCCGGTGTCGGCGACGGGGTCGCACCGGTCCGCCGCAGGACCGCGACGATCGACGCGCCGGTCCGGCTACGGGCCTGCGTGTCGCCGAGCGTGCGTCCGGAGAACGGCGACTTGGCGGTCACCGGGATGTGCTCGGTGACCAGGTCGATCTCGATCTCGTTGCGGACGGGGTCGATCTTCTCGGGAATCAGCAGATTGGCCAGGGCGGCCGCTTCGTCCGGGGATAAGGGGACGCTCGCCTGGCACTCGTCGTCGTCCTCGGGCTTGTGGAAACCCAGGAACCGGCGGCCGTCGCTGTGGACCACCACCGAGACGTGCTTTCCGGCCTCGGTCACCAGGTCGTAGCGCAGTCCGATACCGGGCAGCGTCGTCTTGGTCGGGTGGTTCATCATGCTCCGATCGAATAGTTAGCGTCTGCAACCATTCTCTCAAATCGGGTCAACCGTTTCCGGGCCTCGTCACGACCTGGACTGTGACCTGCGATGCAATCAGGTGCACTGCAACGAGTTGCATAGCTATGCTCCCGGGATGGCGCTGGAGCACGCGATCCTGGTCTCGCTGACCGAGCATGCCGGGACGGGGTACGAACTGGCCCGCCGGTTCGACCGCTCGATCGGCTACTTCTGGCCGGCCACCCACCAGCAGATCTACCGGGTACTGCGCCGGATGGACGAGGCCGGCTGGGTCCGGCACACCGAGATCGCCCAGGAGGGCCGGCCGGCCAAGAAGGTCTACCGAGTCGCGGCGGCCGGGCGCGCGGAATTGTCCCGATGGCTGGCCGAGCCGGCCGATCCCGCCGTACTGCGGGACGGACTGGCGGTGAAGCTGCGCGGGGCGTCGCTGGGGTCCGTCGACGACGTCCTGAAGGAGGTCGAACGGCACCGTGCGGAGCATGCCACGCGCGTCGAGGTGTACCGCGGGATCCAGACGCGCGACTTCCCGATACCGACCATGCTGCACGGCCGGGAGCTGCATCAGTACCTCGTGCTGCGCGGAGGGATCCGCGCCGAGGAATCTTTCGTCGCCTGGTGCGACGAGGTGATCGAGGCCCTCCGGAAGGACGACCGATGAGTTCGTACCCACATCTGCTGGAGCCGCTCGACCTCGGCCATGTCGTGCTGCCGAACCGGGTGATCATGGGGTCGATGCACACCGGCCTCGAGGACCGGCTGCGCGACCTGCCCAAGCTGGCCGAATACTTCGCCGAGCGAGCGCGGGGCGGCGTCGGCCTGATGGTGACCGGCGGTTACGCGCCGAACCGCACCGGCTGGCTCACACCGTTCGGGTCGACGCTGCGGACGAGTCGGCAGGCTCGCAAACATCGCCTGCTGACCAGCGCCGTCCACGACGAGGGCGGCCGGATCGCGTTGCAGATTCTGCACGCCGGCCGGTACTCGTACCACCCGTTCAGCGTCTCCGCGTCGGCGCTCAAGGCCCCGATCAACCCGTTCAAGCCCCGCGCGCTGTCGGATCGCGGCGTACAGCGTCAGATCCGGGCGTACGTCGACTGCGCGGCGCTCGCCCGCGAGGCCGGGTACGACGGCGTCGAGATCATGGGCTCGGAGGGGTACTTCATCAACCAGTTCCTGTCCGAGCGGACCAACCGGCGCACGGATCGCTGGGGCGGCAGCCCGGAGAACCGGCGCCGGCTCGCGGTCGAGATCGTCCGCCGCACGCGCGAGCGGGTCGGCGACGACTTCCTGATCATCTATCGGTTGTCGATGGCCGACCTGGTCGAGGGCGGGCAGACCTGGGACGACGTGGTGACGCTCGGCCGGGAGGTCGAGGCGGCCGGGGCGTCCATCATCAACACCGGAATCGGGTGGCATGAGGCGCGGGTGCCGACGATCGTCACCTCAGTGCCACGGGCCGCGTTCACGAGCGTGACGGCCGCGTTCAAGCCGCACGTCACGATCCCGGTGGTGACGTCGAACCGGATCAATCTGCCGCAGGTCGCGGAGCAGGTGCTGGCCCGCGGCGACGCCGACCTGGTGAGTATGGCGCGACCGTTCCTGGCGGATCCCGACTGGGTGCTCAAGGCAACCACCGATCGGGCGGACGAGATCAACGTCTGCATCGCCTGCAATCAAGCCTGTCTGGACCATGTGTTCGTCAAGAAGAAGGCGAGCTGCATGGTGAATCCGCGCGCCGGTCGCGAGACCGAGCTGCGCCTGCTGCCGACGCGACGGGCGAAGCGGATTGCGGTCGTCGGAGCCGGGCCGGCCGGTTTGGCCGCCGCAGTGACGGCGGCCGAGCGCGGGCATCGGGTCGAGTTGTTCGAGGCGGACGCGGAGTTGGGCGGGCAGTTCGGGATCGCGCAACGGATTCCGGGCAAGGAGGAGTTCGCCGAGACGATCCGGTACTACCGGCGGCGGCTGGACCTGACCGGTGTCAAGGTGCACCTCGGTCGCCGCGCCGGTGTCGACGAGCTCGCCGGGTTCGACGAGATCGTGCTGGCCACCGGCGTCGTACCGCGGGTGCCGGCCATCCCCGGCATCGACCGTCCCTCGGTGCTCTCGTATGTCGATGTGGTGCGGCACGGCCGGCCCGTCGGGGACACGGTCGCGGTGATCGGCGCGGGCGGGATCGGCGTCGATGTCAGCGAGTTCCTCACCACGGCCGGCCCCGTGGATCTCGAGTCCTGGAAGGCGGAATGGGGCGTCGGTGATCCGACCCAGTTGCCCGGCGCCCTCGCCGTACCGCGGCCGGAACCGTCACCGCGCAAGGTGTATCTGCTGCAGCGGAAGCCGGGGAAGATCGGCGCCGGGTTGGGCAAGACGACCGGCTGGGTGCACCGTGCGGCCCTGAAGAACAAGCAGGTCGAGCAACTCCGCGGCGTCAACTACGAACGCATCGACGACGACGGCCTGCACATCACCTTCGGCCCCAAGCGCGAGAAGCCGCGCGCCCTGGCCGTCGACACCGTCGTCGTCTGCGCCGGTCAGGAAGCCGTCCGCGACCTCGCTGACCCCCTCCGCGCCACCGGCCGCCCCGTCCACCTCGTCGGCGGCGCCGACGTGGCCGCCGAACTCGACGCCAAGCGTGCCATCGAGCAGGCGACCCGGCTGGCCCTCGAACTGTGACCGCGGACCTGCACTAGTGCGCGCTGGCCCCTCGCCCAGACGTAGTGCAGCGTGTACGTCGTACGCGCACTAGTGGGGGAACGATGCAGACTGTGTTGATTTCCGGGGCGGGGATCGCGGGGCCGGCGCTCGCGTTCTGGTTGCGGCGGTTCGGGTTCACCCCGACCGTGGTCGAGATCGCGCCGGCACCGCGGCCCGGCGGGCAGACCGTCGATCTGCGCGGCGTCTCGCGCACCGTCGTCGAGCGGATGGGGTTGATGCCGGCCGTCAAGGCGCGGCAGGTGCACGAGCGCGGCCTCGCGTACGTGCGGGCGGACGGCCGCTGGTCGGCGGCGATGCCGGCCGACCTGCTCGACGGCGCCGGGCCGGTCGCGGAGATCGAGATCCTCCGCGGTGATCTCGCTGAGGTCCTGGTCGACGCGACCAGCGACGTGGAGTACCTGTACGGCGACTCGATCGCCGAGCTGACCCAGGACGTGGCCGGCGTCGACGTCACGTTCGCCAGCGGCGGCCGGCGACGGTTCGACCTGGTGATCGGCGCGGACGGCGTGCACTCACGGGTACGGCGCCTGGCGTTCGGACCCGAGGAGCAGTTCGTCCACCACCTCGGCGGCTTCACGGTCGAGGCGCCCGAGGACCTGGACCACTGGATGAAGATCTACAGCGCGCCCGGCGGCCGCTGGGTCGGCCTCCGTCCGGACCACGATCCGCATCGTGCGAAAGCTCTGTTGAGCTTTCGTTCGAAGGTCCTGAACTACGGTCGCCACGACCCGGCCGCGCAGAAGCAGCTCGTGCGCGAGCGCTTCGAGGGCCTCGGCTGGCACACCGACCACATCCTGCGCGGCCTCGACCAGGCGACCGACTTCTATCTGGACAGTGAGAGTCGCGTCGTCGTCCCCGACTGGTCGCGGGGCAGGGTCGCTTTGGTCGGCGACGCCGGGTACTGCGGCTCACCGCTGGCCGGCCATGGTACGGCGCTGTCCCTGGTCGGCGCGTACGTCCTCGCCGGCGAACTCGCTGCTGCGGACGGCGATCACGTCCGCGCGTTCCCGGCGTACCAGCGGCGGATGCGCGCGTACGTCGACCAGCGGACCGAACTCCCGCCCGGCGGGATCCGGATGGCGATGCCGATGACGTCGTTCGGTATCGCGTACCGCGACCTGACGATCCGGGTGCTGACCTCGCGGCTGATGGCCGGGACGCTCACGAAGCTGGCCGCGGCGAAGCCGGATGCGATCGACCTGCCGGACTACGCGCTGCCGGACAACTCAGTCCAGCGGCGAGACCCACTCGGGGTCGCGGCCGAGGAGACCGAGTAGCTGGTCGAGTTCGGGCGCGGTCCCGGAGATCTTGAGGCTGCGCTGGAACGCGAAGCCGGGCCCGCGGTTCGCGTCGGTGTCGGGGATCCGCCGGGCCAGCTGCAAGGCCTGCTCGACCAGGTCCGGCGGCGGGTCGTATGGGACGTCGATCGCGCGGGCCAGGTCCCAGGCGTGGACGATGCAGTCGAGCTGGTGGAAGGTCAACGCGATCCGGCGCGGGAACGAGCCGAACTCGCGGATTTCCACCAGCCGGTCGAGCGCGCCGCCGTCGGCGAACGCGTCCGCCACCCGCACGTTGGAGCGCCGGTAGGCGCCGGCCGGGTGATCGCCGAGGTTGCCGCTGTTCCACGCGTGCACCGACGCCGAGCCGTTCAGCGCGGCGACGGCGAGACCCTCGTTCTGGCTGACCACGTGCCGCATCAGCCCGTGCACCGTCCAGTCCGGGCACGGGGTCGGGAACCACAGCTGCTCCGGGCGCACCTGCATGACGACTTCGCCGAGTACCGCGCCGGCCCTGCGATCCAGATCCCGGACGTCCATCCGTGCTCCCCTCGATCGAGCAGCCTCAGGCGCCGGCGGCTTCCTTGGCGGCGGCCTTCGCCGCCTTCTTGAAGTTGCGGACCTCGGCCAGCGACGCGGCGTCGGTGACGTCGGCGATCGAGCGGCGGGATCCGCGGTCGCCGTACGCGCCGGCCGCCTCGCGCCAGCCCTTCGGCGTCACACCGCGCTGCTTGCCGAGCAGCGCGAGGAAGATCTTCGCCTTCTGCTCACCGAATCCGGGCAGCGCCTTGAGCCGGCGCAGCACCTCGGCGCCGTCCGGCTTCGGGCGGCCGGAGAGCCAGATGTTCTCGACCTTGCCGTCGTAGGAATCGATGATCTCCTGGGCGAGCGCGTGCACACGTCGGGCCATCGAGCCGCCGTACCGGTGGATTGCCGGCGGGGTGACGCAGAGCTCGACGAAGGTGTCCAGGTCGGTGGCAGCGATCTTGTGCAGGTCGAAGCCGTCCATCCGGTTCGCGATCTTCTGCGGGCCGGAGAAGGCGTGCTCCATCGGGTACTGCTGGTCGAGCAGCATGCCGACCAGCAGGGCGAACGGGTCGTCGTTGAGCAACCTGTCCGCATCGGCGTTACCGGTGAGATGCAGTTCGCGCAGCATGCCGCCCATCTTGACACGGGATCAGCGGCTGGGCACCCGCGTCCGCCAGAGCAGGTAGACGAAGTACGGCGCACCGATCAGTGCGGTCAGCAGGCCGGCCGGGATCTGCGCGGGCGCGAGCACCGTCCGCCCGATGCTGTCCGCGAGGCTGACCAGGATCGCTCCGAGCAGGGCGGCCACTGGCAGGATCCGGGCGTGCCGGCCGCCCACCAGCGCGCGGGCCGCGTGCGGCGCGACCAGGCCGACGAAGCCCACCACGCCGATCGCAGATACGGCCGCCGCGGTCAGCAGCGCCGCTGCGAGCAGGACGAGCAACCGGACCCGCTCCAGGCGTACGCCGAGGATGCGCGGCACGTCGTCGTCCAGTGCGAGCAGATCGAGGTCCCGCCGTACGTGCACGACGAACGGGGTGATGACGAGCAGCGCCAGCGCCACCGGGGCAACCTGTGGGAGAGTACGTCCGTACGTGCTGCCGGACAGCCAGGTCATCGCCAGACTGAGGTTCCATGGGTTGGTGGCGACGATCAGCAGCGTGATGATCGCGGTCGCCGCCGACGAGACGCCGACACCGATCAGGACCAGTCGGTCCGAGCTCAGGCCGCCGCGCCAGGAGATCAGGTAGACCAGTCCGAACGTCGCCACCGCCGCGACTCCGGCGACGCCGGACAGCAGCCAGATGCTTGCTGACGGCAACAGAATGAGCACGGTGATCGCGCCGACGCCGGCGCCGCCGGTGATACCGAGAATGCCCGGTTCGGCCAGCGGGTTGCGGCACACGGCCTGCACCGTGGCGCCCGCGATCGCGAGCGCGGCACCGCACAGGACGGCGGACAGGACGCGCGGGAACCGCTGGTCGAGGACATACGTGATCGCCCGGCCGGAGCGGCCGTTGACCCAGTTCACCAGGTCGCCGGTGCGCAGGAAGGCGTCTCCGGCCAGCATCGCGCCCAGCGCCGCGACGACCAGCAGTACGGCCAGGCTGCAAGCCACGAGCAGGAACGTTCGCCGGCTTCGCAGACTCCCGCCGATGCCCGCCGGCGATCGGCTCGGACCGGAGTCGCGGTGGCGGCGAGCCAGCCAGATCAGCACGACCGCGCCGACCACCATCGTCATGATGCCGGTCGGGATCTCCACGCCGGCCTGACCACCGAAGATCGCCCGCAGCACCACGTCCGAGGCCAGTACGACGAGGACGCCGGACAGACCGGAGAGCGGAAGCAGCACGTGATGCCGCAGCAGACCGGGGACGAGCCGCGCGAGCAGGCGGACCAGGACCGGTGCGACCAGACCGACGAAACCGACCGGTCCCGCGACCGTGACGGCTGCTGCGGAGAGCAGGACGGTGACGAGGGTGGTGAGCACGCGGGTACGGCGTACGTGCACGCCGAGGACGGACGCGGTGTCGTCACCGAGCCCGAGGATGTCGAGGTTCCTCGCCAGCAGGAAGGCGCCGAGGAGACCGATCACTACGATCGGAGCCATCTGGATGACCGCGTGCAGATCCGTCTGGACCAGCGTGCCGGCGCCCCAGGCGAACGTGCCGACGGTTTCCTCCCGGAACAGCAGCAGCATCAGCGTCGTGATGCCGCCGAGCGCCATCGCCACCGCGGAGCCCGCAAGGATCAGGCGGGTCGGACCGGTCGATCCGCCGGCGGACAGCGCGAGCACCAGGCCGGCTGCCGCGAGTCCGCCGACGAACGCGACCCCGCCGGCCGGCAGCACCGGCAGTGACACCCCGAACGCGGCGAACACCACCACGGCCAGGTAGGCACCCGCGTTCACCCCCAACGTGTCCGGTGAAGCCAGCGGGTTCCGGGCCAGCGACTGCAGCCCGGCCCCGGCGACGCCCAGCGCGACGCCGACGAGGACGCCGGCGAGCAGCCGCGGCAGCCGGGACGCGATCAGGACGTTCGCCGCGTTGTCGGTGCCCTGCCCGAACACCAATCGGATCAGGTCGCCGGCCCCCACCGACGACGTCCCCTGCGTCAGGTGCACCGCGGCCAGCACCACGATCCCGGCGACCGCGAAAAGGAACAGCCCCGCGACCCCGACCCGGCCGCGAACCGCCGGGACCGCCACTTCCGCGGCGGCCTCCGGCGGGCGGGTCAGGTGGGTGCGGTCGGTCAAGACGTGACTGCCTGGACCGCTGCGTCGATGTACTGCGCGGTGGACTTCGGGCCGCCGAACATCCAGATGCCGTCGGGCAGCTTGTGCACCTTGCCCGACTTGACGAACGGCAGGTTCTTCCAGATCGCGTTGCCGGCCAGGTCGCCGCCGAACACGTCGCCGCCGTCGTTCTTGTTCGCGATGTAGAGGAAGTGGCCGTCGGGCACCTTGGTCAGGCCCTCGAGGTCGGTCTGCGCGAGTCCGTAGTCCTTGTCACCGCTGCCGGTCCAGCCGTTCTTCAGGCCGAGTTCGGTCGTCACCGCGCCGAGCAGCGAGCCGGTGGTGTACATCCGGATCGAGATCGTGCTGCCCTGCTTCCAGCCGTCCGCCATGGTGAAGTTCTGGCCGGCCTTGCCCGCGTCGGCGATCTTCTGCTTGCCCTCGGCAAGGGCCTTGTCGAAGTCCGCGTTCAGCGTTTTGGCCTGCTCGGCCTTCCCGACCGCCTGGCCGATCAGCTCGAGGTTGGTCTTCATCTGCGGGATCGCGTTCGCCGCGTCCGCGCCGCGGATGACCAGCACCGGCGCGGCCTTCTCGAGCTGGGTGATGGTGTTCGGGGCCTCGTCGGTGGTCGTGATCACCAGGTCCGGGTTGAGCGCGACGATCGCGTCGACGCTCGCCTCGCCGCGGGTGCCGACATCCTTCACCGCCGGGTCCAGCTTCTCCGCGGTCACCCAATTCGTGTAGCCCTTGGTGTCGGCGACGCCGACCGGCATCACGCCGAGGGAGACCAGGTTCTCGGCGGCGCCCCACTCCAGCGCGACCACCTTGGCGGCGGGCGCCTTCAGGTCCACCTTCTTGCCCCGGGCATCGGTCAGCGACACCGGCTGGGCCGCGGCGTTGCTGGTGTCGTCGGAGGCTGCGGGTTCGCTGGTACCGCAGGCGGTCAGGCCGAACAGGGCAGCAGCGAGCAGGGCGATGGCGGTTCGTCTCATCAGATGACCTCAGATAGTTGTGACGCGGGTCAGGTGTTTCCCGACCGGGCGGGTGCTGACCAGCCCGGTGGCCGGGTCGGTACCGACCTCGATGGTGATGCCGTACGTCTCGCTGAGCGCGTCGGCCCGCAGGACCTCTTCCGGCGTACCGGTCGCCCGGATCCGCCCTTGGTCGAGCAGTACGATCCGGTCCGCCACCGCGGCGGCCTGGTTCAGATCGTGCAGTACGACGCCGACCGCGACCCCGTGCTCGTCGGCGAGTTCGCGCATCAGGTCGAGCACCTCGATCTGGTAGCGCAGGTCGAGGAAGGTGGTCGGTTCGTCGAGCAGGAGTACGCCGGTGTTCTGGGCGAGGCAGGTGGCCAGCCAGACCCGCTGCAGCTCGCCGCCGGACAGCTCGTCCACCGCGCGCTCGGCCATCGCGGTGACGCCGGTGACGCGCATCGCGTGCTCGATCGCGCGCGGGCCGTCCGCGTCGTCGTCGCGCCAGCGGCTGCGGTACGGATGCCGCCCGTACCCGACGACGTCGCGGACGCTGACGCCGTTCGGCGTCGGCCGGGACTGCGACAGCAACGTCACCTTGCGGGCGAATTCCTTCGCCGACAGGGCCAGCGCGTCGCCGCCGCCGGGGAAGGTGATGCTCCCGGCGTCGGGGTGGTGCAGCCGGGCGAGGGCGCGCAGCAGCGTCGACTTACCGCTGCCGTTCGGTCCGACCAGCGCGGTGACGCCGGCGGCCTCGATCTGCAACGACGCGTTGCCGACCACCTGACGACCGTGATAGCCGAGTCGCAGACCCGTCCCGGTCAGCCCCACCGCATCCATGGCAGGAGGATAGCCTTACCTAACCTGATGTGTCAGGTGTGCGGTGTGTCTCACTACTTCACGTACGCTGTCCACGCTATCGGGTGAGGCCATCGGGAGGGGGCACATGCGCGAGTCGCCGTACCAGGTGATCGCGGCCGAGTTGCGGCGCCGGATCGAGGCCGGCGAGCTGCGACCGGGCGACCGGGTGCCGTCGACGCGGGCCCTCGTGCGCGACTTCGGGGTGGCGATGGCGACCGCGACCAAGACGCTGCGGACGTTGCAGGACGAGCGGCTCGTGCACGCCGCCCCCGGCGTCGGGACCGTGGTCGGTCCGCCGCCGCGCGCTCGTCGTCCGGGCGCTCCGCCGGAGCTCGATCGGGACGAGATCGTCCGGATCGGGATCGCGATCGCCGACACCGATGGCCTCGCGACGCTGTCCATGCGGCGGATCGCGACCGAGCTCGGGGTGTCGACGATGGCGCTCTACCGGTACGTCGGCGGCAAGGAGGCGCTGGTCGTCCAGATGGTCGACGCGGCGATCGGGGAGTTCCCGCTCGGGGAGGTCCCGGACGCGTGGCGTGCTGCGCTGACAGCGGTCGCCCGCGTGCACTGGGCGGCGTACAAACGGCATCTGTGGCTTGCGAGTGCAATCAGTCTGAGCCGGCCGCAGTTGGTGCCGCGGCTGCCGCCGCACACCGATGTGGTGCTGCAAGCCCTGCGTCCGCTCGGAAAGGGCGCGGCGCTGTCGGCGACGATCAGCCTGTTCGCGTACGTGCGCGGGATCGCGCTGGTGATGGAGTCCGAGGCACAGGCCGAGCAGGACACCGGCATCACCGCGGACGAATGGGCCGATCGGCAGGGCGACCAGTTGGAGGCCATGATCACGGCCGGTCGGCTGACCGCCTTCCAGGAGCTGCTGGCCGACGGGTTCGACTACGACTACGACCTCGACCAACTCTTCGACTTCGGACTCGGCATCTTCCTCGACGGCCTCGCCACCCGGCTACGCTGAGTACCGACGTCTTCTCCGGAGGTGGCGATGGAGCCTGTGTTCGCGCCGGGCGTGCCTGTCGGTGTGCGGCGGTTGTACGAGCACCAGCCGGAGTTGTTCGTGGGTGCGGACGCGCCACGGCCGAAGCGACAGACGTCGTGGTCGGTGGCGCCGGGGAACACCTTCGGGACGCTGCTGGTGTGGCTCGCGGTCTGTGTCGGCGGCTGGATCCTCGCGCTGATCATCTTCGCGGCGACGTTGCCGACCGACGTAGCGGCCTGGGCGTCGGTGGCGCTGGCCGGGGTCGCGGTGCTGGCAACGGGTGGTGTCCTGGTGAAGACGGTGCTCGAGGATCGCGGGCACAAGGCGGTCCGCCGGCAGTACCGCAAGTACCTGCTGCCGGAGGACTTCGACGACGAGGCTCAGCGGCTGCTCCGCCGGGCCCAGCGCTCGGTAAGAACGGTGCTCGAGGCAACAGTCACCCGCAAGGGACTGCTCGACGACGTGCACAACGAGCTCGTCCTGCCGGAGCAGTTGTGGGACATCGCGCAGGTGCTCCGCGAGCAGACCGTCCTGCGGGCCCGGCAACGCGACATCGCGCGTGGCATGTCCACCGCCGAGCTCGACACCGTGCTCAAACCGCAGCGGCGGGCGCTCGCGCTGTCGGTCGAGGCCATCACCCGCAAGGTCGACCTGCTGGACCGGTACGCCGATCGCGTCCGTTCGGCCGACGCCGCGTTGCGAGCCGAGGCGGCGCTGCAGGACGGCGACCGCTACATCGAACTGCTCGCCCGCACCGAACCCGTCGGCGACACGTCCGTCGTCCAGGGCTTCAGCGACGAGGCCGCCGCGTTGAAGGACACGCTCGCCCGATCTATCAACGCGGCCCGGGATGCCGGGCGAACGCTCGCGCTGCCCGAGTAAAGCGTGCAATCTGTCGAGATTGCACAGGTTCAGTGCTGGGCGAGGAGTTGCTGCTCCTGCTCGGGCGTCAGGCCGAGGTTCAGGGGCGGCATGCCGCGGTCGCGGTCCCAGGCGAGGACGTCCGCCACGGTTCGGCGCAGGGGAGTGACCGGGAGGCCCGCGGCGCGGGCCTTGGCCGGGTTGCGGCGGCGTTCGCCCCACTCGGCTTCGGGATCCATCAGCGGAAACCGGGGCGGGACGGCGTCGAACGGGATCGGCACGAGCTCGACCGTTGTGCCGGTCCACCAGTTGCAGTGGGGCTTCGGGCTTGGTCGGCAGGGCCACCCGTCCACCCCGGGCGCCGCGCCGAATCCAGTAGAGCGCGGTACCGGCCGGCAGGTCGCGCACGTAGACCGCGTGGCTCGAGATGAACACGTACCGCCCGATGCGGTCGCCGAGCACGTCCATCGCCTGAGCCACGTCCCGCGTCCGGAACCCGCTGGTGTCGACCACCGCGTCCCACTCGCCGCTCCGCAGCGCCGCGTAGTCGCCGGTGTCGCGGTCCCCGATCAGCTGCGTCACGTCCGCGGGCAGCGGCGACTCGCTCTTGCCGCGGCTGAACGACGTCAGCTCATGACCCTGCGCCAGCGCGTCGTCCACGATCGCGCGCCCGACGAACCCGTTCCCACCCAGCACCAGTATCCGCACGACCGCCCAACCTAGTCCGCCCCGCCGACCCGGTCGAGGAGATTAGGCTGGCGATCATGACCAACACAGTGGTGGTTGCCGGAGGCACCGGTGCGCTCGGCGTCGCGGTGACCGCGGAGTTCCTGCGCGCCGGGTGGCGCGTCGTCGTCCCCGGACGGACCGAGGAGTCGCTCGCCCGGCTCGGTACCGACCCGGCCCTCAACCCGGTGATCGCCGACCCCTTCGACCCGGCCGGTACGGCGGACGTCGTGGCGCTGGCGACCTCCGACGAGGACGCGCCGCTGACCGCCCTGGTCAACCTCGTCGGCGGGTTCGCCTCCGGTGCGCGGGTGCACGAGGCGCCGGTCGAGGACTTCGAGCGGATGCTCCGGCTGAACCTGCGGCCGACGTACCTGATGACCCACGGCGTCCTGCCGCATCTGGTCGCGGCCGGCGGTGGAGCGATCATTTGTACGTCGAGTCGCGCGGCGCAGCATCCGTTCTCGGGCGCGGCCGGGTACATCACCGCGAAGGCCGGGGTGATCGCCTTCGCGGACGCCGTGCACGCCGAGTACGCGCGCGACAACATCCGGGTGAACACGATCCTGCCCGGCACCATCGACACCCCGGCGAACCGCGCCGCGATGCCGAGCGCCGACACCAGCCGGTGGACGCCGCCGGACCGGATCGCCGCCGTGGTCCGCGCGCTCGTCGAAACCGAAGGTTTCAACGGTGCTCATCTGACCGTTTGACAACCTATCGACCCTGTAACACGTCTGAACGGGTAAAGGTGCGGTTCTTGACGCACACTTGGACTGGGGGACCACGGGGAGACAGGGGTGCCGATGGCGAGTGCGCGGGCGACTGCGAAGCGGCCGCGGTCGATGCCGAAGCTGCTGGGGTTCACGCTGCTGGGGGCAGTACTTCCGGGACTCGGGCTGATCGTCGGCGGGCGGCGCCGGATCGGTGCGTTCGTGCTCACGCTGTTCCTCGGCCTGGTCGGCGCCGGTGTGTGCGTCGGCCTCACCCGGCGCGACGAGGTGCTCGCGGCCACCGTCGTACCGAGCCGGCTGCTGGCGACCTCGGTGGTGATCGCCGCGCTCGCGTTCGGGTGGATCGTCGTGGTCGTGGCCTCGCACCGGTCATTGCGTCCGGCAACCGGTGGGGCCGGTGGGCGGGTCCTCGGGGCGACGTTCGTCGGGCTGCTGTGCTTCGCGATCGCGGCCCCGGCGGCGCTGGGTGTTCAGAGCGTGCTCGCACAGCGGACACTGGTGCAGGACGTGTTCCAGTCGCAGGAGGAGAGCAAGAGTGCCACCCGGCCGTCGACCGTCAACACCAAGGATCCGTGGGAGGACAAGCCGCGGCTGAACCTGCTGCTGCTCGGCGGCGACGACGCACCGGGCCGCGAGGGGGTGCGCACCGACACGGTGATCGTCGCGAGCATCGACACCCGGACCGGCGACACGGCTCTGGTCTCGCTGCCGCGGAACCTGACCTTCATGCCGTTCCCGAAGGACTCGCCGCTCCGCAAGTTCTACCCGAACGGTTTCGGCAAGGAAGGGCTGAGCCTCGAGGGCCGGCTCGAGTGGATGCTGACCGCGATGTACCAGAACGTCCCGGACGCGCATCCCGGCATCCTCGGACCGTCCGACAACGAAGGCGCCGACGTCCTCAAGCAGTCGGTCGGCGAGGCGATCGGGCTGAAGCTCGACTACTACCTGCAGGTCAACCTGCAGAGCTTCCCGGAGATCGTCGACGCGCTCGGCGGCATCACGGTGAACGTCAACGAGCGGGTCGCGATGGGCGGTGTCAGCAGCTCGCACATCCCGCCGAAGGAGTGGATCGAGCCAGGCCCGAAGCAGCACCTCGACGGCCGGCACGCGCTCTGGTTCGCGCGCGGGCGGTACGGCGCCGACGACGACCAGCGGCAGGTCCGGCAGCGGTGCGTGATCAAGGCGATGGTTGACGCGGCCGATCCGCAGACACTCGTGACGAAGTACAAGGCGATCGCCCAGGCAGGCCGGCACCTGCTGCGTACCGACATCCCGCAGGAGCTGCTGCCCGCGCTGGTCGAGCTGGCGCTGAAGGTGAAGTCGGCGACGGTCTCGAACGTGACACTGGACTCCGAGAAGCTGCGCCTCAAGTACCTGCACCCCGACTACCAGGCCCTCCGCGACACCGTCGAGAACGCCCTCGAATCCCCGGCACCGCCCACCACCGTCCCGTCGACCCCGGGTACGCCGACCACGACGCGAAAGCCGCCCGCGACAACCACCACCGCACCGCCCGGCCCCACCCAGAACCTCGCCGACGCCTGCGCCTGGAACCCAGCCGGCGACCAGCCCAGCTAGGCCTTGTCCTGCAGATCGTCGTGGAGCCAGACGATGATGGCGGTGATGGTGAGTTCGGCGCGGTAGTAGGCGGCGCGTTCGGCGTAGCGGGTGGCGAGATTTCGGAACTGTTTGAGC
>NZ_JBEZFT010000080.1:0-33571 GCF_040649595.1 Kribbella sp. NPDC048915
ACCCGCTGATGATGAAGCTGCTGCAGCTCGACGAGGGTGACTACGAGAAGCTGCCGCAAACCGGGTTCACCGCCGACTACGTGCGCCGGGAGACCAGAAGAGCCGAATAACCTGAGCAAGGTCCCGCGTGGTTGTGGAAAGTCCCGCGTGGCGACAGGTCAGGCCTGGACGACCCAGGGGTCAGCCCTTCGCGGCGGACTGGGCCTGCTGCTCCTGCTCCGGGGTCGCGTTCTCCGGGAAGTGGCAGGCGCTCTGGTGGCCGGGGGCCAGCTGGATCAGCGGCGGCTCGACGGTCTTGCAGATCTCCTGCGCCTTCCAGCAGCGGGTGTGGAACCGGCAGGCCGGCGGCGGGTTGATCGGGCTCGGGACGTCACCCTGCAGCCGGATCCGCTCCCGCTTGGCCTTGCGCTTGGTGTCCGGCACCGGTACTGCGGACAGCAGCGCCACGGTGTACGGGTGCATCGGCTTCTCGTACAGACTGACGCGGTCCGCGAGCTCGACGATCTTGCCGAGGTACATCACCGCGACCCGGTCCGACACGTGCCGGACCACCGACAGGTCGTGCGCGATCATCACGTAGGTCAGGTCGAACTCGTCCTGCAGGTCCTCGAGCAGGTTCACCACCTGTGCCTGGATCGACACGTCCAGCGCGGACACCGGCTCGTCGGCGACGATCAGCTTCGGACGCAGTGCCAGCGTCCGGGCGATCCCGATCCGCTGCCGCTGACCGCCGGAGAACTCGTGCGGGTACCGGTTGTAGTGCTCGGGGCTCAGACCGACCAACTCGAGCAGGTCCTGCACGGCCCGCTTCACTCCGTGCTCGGTCTTGACGTTCTGCAGCCGGAACGGCGCACCGACGATCTTGCCGACCGTGTGCCGCGGGTTCAGCGAGCCGTACGGGTCCTGGAAGATCATCTGGACGTCGCGCCGCAGCGGCCGCATCCGGCCCTCGCCGAGGGTGCTGATGTCGCGGCCCTCGAAGACGATCTTGCCCGCGGTCGGCGTCTCCAGCCGGGTCAGCAACCGGCCGGTCGTGGTCTTGCCGCAGCCCGACTCTCCCACCAGCGACAGCGTTTCACCGCGGGTCACGCTGAAGGTCAGTCCGTCGACGGCCTGCACGGCCCCGGTCTGACGCTGCAGGATCCCCTTGCGGATCGGGAAGTGCTTGACCAGGCCGTCGACCGACAGCAGCTCCTCGCCCATCGCGGGCACGATCGGAGTCTGGTCGGCGTCGGTGTCAGTAGTAGTCACAGTCGTCCCGTTCACAGCTTCGGCTTGATGTCGGTCTCCCACGCCTGCCGGCGGTTCTGCGGGGAGAGGTGGCAGGCGACCAGATGGCCGTCGCCGGTGTCGAGCAGCTCCGGCCGCTCGGTCTCGCTCTGGCCGCCGTTCAGGTGCGCGTAGTTGCAGCGCGGGTTGAACGCGCAGCCCTTCGGCACGTTGATCAGGCTCGGCGGCGTGCCCTTGATCGGGATCAGCCGCTCGGTGCGCTCCCGATCGATCCGCGGCATCGACCCGAGCAGACCCCAGGTGTACGGGTGCTGCGGCCGGTCGAAGATGTCCTCCGCGGTGCCGTACTCGACCGCGCGGCCGGCGTACATCACCTGGATGTCGTCGGCGAGCTCGGCGACCACCCCGAGGTCGTGGGTGATGATGATGACGGCCGAGTTGAACTCGTTCTGCAGGTCCCGGATCAGGTCCAGGATCTGCGCCTGCACGGTCACGTCGAGTGCCGTGGTCGGCTCGTCGGCGATCAGCAGGTCGGGGTCGCAGGACAGCGCCATCGCGATCATCGCGCGCTGCCGCATCCCACCGGAGAACTGGTGCGGGTACGCGTCCACGCGCCGGTCCGGCTGCGGGATACCGACCCGGTCGAGCATCTCGATGGCGTGCTTGCGCGCGACCTGCTTGCTGACGTGGTTGTGCACCCGGTACGCCTCGACGATCTGCTGCCCGACCGTGTAGTACGGGTGCATCGCGGACAGCGGGTCCTGGAAGATCATCGCCATCCGCTTGCCGCGCAGCAGCCGGACCTCTTCACGGGTCGACGACACCAGGTCCTGGCCGTCGAGGAAGATCTGTCCGCTGATCTTCGCCACACCGGGTTTGTGCAGGCCCATGATCGACAGGCTGGTCACGCTCTTGCCGGAGCCGGACTCGCCGACGATGCCGAGTGTCTTGCCGCGCTCCAGCTTGAACGAGACGCCGTCGACCGACTTCACCAGACCGTCGTCGGTCGGGAAGTGCACCTTCAGGTCGCGGACGTCGAGGAACGCCTCACCGCGCTCGATCCGCCGCACCGGTTCGTGGGCAGCTTCCTGGCCGGGTTCCTGGCCCGATTCCTGGCCGGTCTGTTCGATGGATTCACTCACGAGATCCGCACCCTCGGGTCGACGACGGCGTACAGGAGGTCGACGATCAGGTTCGCCAGCACGATGAAGAATGCGGCGACCAGCGTCACCCCGAGCACCTTCGGCAGGTCGTTCGCGCGCAGCGCGATCACGGCGTACTGACCGATACCGGGCAGCGAGAACGTGGTCTCGGTGAGGATCGCACCGCCCATCAGCAGACCGAGGTCGAGGCCGAAGATGGTCAGGATCGGCGTCAGCGCCGACCGCAGCCCGTGTTTCATCACCACGGTCCGTTCGGTCAGTCCCTTGGCACGGGCCGTCCGGACGAAGTCCTCGTTCATCGTCTCGAGCATGCCGGCCCGGGTCAGTCGCGCGTACGCCGCGGCGTACAGGAACGCCAGCGTCACCCAGGGCAGGATCAGGTCGTACGCCCACCACACCGGATTGGTCTCGTCGAGCGGGTTGACACCGCCCTGCTGCGTCCAGCCGAGGCCGTAACTGAAGATCGACAGTGACAGCAGACCGGTGAAGAAGATCGGCAGTGAGACACCGGCCAGCGCCACCGACATCAGTGATCGGTCGAGCACCGACCCGCGTTTCAGGGCCGACACGATCCCGGTCCCGACACCGGTGATGAGCCAGATGAACGCCGCGCCGCCGGCCAGCGAGGCGGTCACCGGTATTCGGGACAGCAGGTCCGGCCAGACCGGTTGCTGGGTCAGGAACGAGTACCCGAAACAGGGCGCGGGGCAGCGCTCGACACCGGCGCCGTAGTCGTAGTCACGACCGACGACCAGCCCTTTCACGAACTCGCCGTACTGCTTGTACAGAGGTTCGGTGAAGCCGAGCCGGACCGCCGTGTTGTGGATCTGCTCCTGCCCCGCGGACTTGCCGACGTAGCGCGATGCCAGGTCGTCGGCGGTCGCGCCGCCCAGCCTGGGCACCAGGAAGAAGATCGAGAACGTGACAGCCGTGACGACGAAGAGCAGGATCACTGCCCCGATCACCCGGCGGACAAGATATGCGAACACCGTGCGCGGCGGGGTGGCCGGCGATCATCGCTGATCACCGGCCACCGTCAGCCTTCACCTACCTCTGCTGGCGATTGTTGATCATGGCAACAGTCATGGACAGGGCCCGGCACCCCGCCCGGAGGCAGGGTGCCCGGCGGCTACTTCTGCGCGAGACCGATGCCCGCGTAGTCGTACATGTTCTGACCGTCGTTGCTGTACACGTTCGCCAGCGTGTCCGGGCGGTACAGCAGGGCCTTGGCCCAGATGCCCGGGAGCACCGCGGCCTGCTCCATGACCTTCTTGTCGACGTCGACCCAGATCTGGTTGCGGGCCGCCTCGTCGGTGGTCGTCAGCGCCTTGTCGATCAGCTGATCGACCTCGGGGATCCGGACGCCCAGGTTGGTGTTACCACCGGCGGCCCGGATCACCCGGCTGTCGACGATCTGGCTGAGGAAGCCGAAGCCGTCCGGCCAGTCCGCACCCCAGCTGTAGACGATCATGCCGAGGTTGTTGGCCTTGGCGTAGTCCGGCTTGCCGGCGTACAGCTTGGTGTAGTCACCGGTCGGGAAGCCCTTCGGGGTCAGCTTGATGCCGACCTTGGCCAGCGACTGCTGCAGCGACTCGGCGACGGCCTTCTCCTTCGGCCGGTCCGCACGGTAGGCGATGTTCGTGCTGAAACCGTTCGGCATGCCGCAGGCCTGGAGTGCGGCCTTGGCCTTGTCCGGGTTGCCGTTCTTGTCCTGCTCGAAGCCGTAGTCGTCGAACTTCTGCGCACCCGCGACCGACGGCGGCATCATGTTCGTCGCGATGTCACCACCGACCGGACCGCCGTACGCACGCTGGTAGCCCTCGTGGTCGGCGGCGTACAGGATCGCCTTGCGGCAGTCCACGTTGTCGAGCGGCTTGACCTCGCTGTTGAACACGGTGAAGTTCAGGCGGGTCGACAGCACGTTGTCGGTGTGCGCCTTCAGCTTCGGGTCGGCCAGCAGCTTGGCCTGGGTCTCGGCGAGCACGCCGGTCCCGGCGATGTCGACGTCCAGGTCTCCTGCCTGCAGCCGGTTGTCGATGTCCGCGCCGTTCACGTTGTAGGCGACGGTGATCTTGTCCGGCAGCGCCTTGCGGCCCGACTCCGGGTCGGTCGACGGGTCGTACTGGTCGTTGCGGACCAGCGTGAAGCCCTTGCTCGCGTCGTTGCTCTCGAACTTGTACGGCCCGGTCGAGATCGGGTGCAGCTGGTACTTCGAGCCGGTGTCCTTGGCCTGCGGCACCGGCGCGGTGGCCGGCAACTGCGCGAAGTAGTCGAAGCCCGCGAACGACTTGTTCAGGTGGAAGACGATGGTCTGGTCGTCGGGCGTCTCGATCGCCTTCGCCAGCTGCGCCATCGACTTGTCCTTGTAGACGCTGTAGCCCTTCGGCACGTCCAGCAGGAAGTCGTTGAAGTACGTCGGGCCGTTCGGCAGCGTCTCCTTGTCCAGCGAGCGCGCGACGGCGTACTTCACGTCCTTGGACGTGACCTCGGTGCCGTCCTCGAACTTGATGCCCTTGCGGATCTTGTAGGTCCAGGTCTTGGCGTCGTCACTCGGCACGCCGGGGGCCTCGGCGAGGTCCGGGACGACCTTGCCGCCCTCCTTGCCGGGGGCCGACTTGAAGACCATCAGCGGCCGCACGTAGTTGCGGGCCAGGTTCCAGGACAGGCCGTAGTAGGTGTCACCGGGGTCCGTGGAGTCCCACTTCTCGGTGATCGCCATCCGGAGCGTGCCGCCCTTTTTGTCACTCGGGTTGAAGATCTTCCCGTTCGCGGCGTCGAACTCGGCTGTGGCCGTGCTCTCGCCGCCGCCCGACCCTCCGGGGGATGCCTTGGGTCCCCCACAGGCCACCAGGCTCAAGGCGACGGCCGCACTGACGGCGGTAACCGTCGTGATGCGATTCCATCTCATCTGTTGTTGCACCCCTTAATGTGTTGAGAGCCAGGCTCCCTGGTTGATGCGAAACGCCTACCGGGACCGCGGATCGAGCGCGTCGCGCAATCCGTCACCGAACAGGTTGAACGCCAGCACGGTCACGAAGATCGC
Organism: Kribbella sp. NPDC048915; assembly: GCF_040649595.1. Classification (NCBI taxonomy): domain Bacteria; kingdom Bacillati; phylum Actinomycetota; class Actinomycetes; order Propionibacteriales; family Kribbellaceae; genus Kribbella; species Kribbella sp. NPDC048915. The sequence continues at coordinate 5,437 of NZ_JBEZFT010000080.1, forward strand.
CAAACCGGGCGGGATCATGTACATCGGGTCGACCTGGTACCAGTTCGCCGCGCCGGACAGCATGTCGCCCCAGCTCGCCGTCGGCGGCCGGACCCCGACGCCGAGGTAGGACAACGCCGCCTCGAACAGCACGTTGGTCGGGATCAGCAGGGTCGCGTAGACCAGGATCGGCGCGATCAGGTTCGGCAGCAGCTCGGTGAACAGGATGTACGGCCGGCGCGCCCCGAGGCTGCGGGCCGCGTCGACGAACTCCCGTTCCCGCAGCGACAGCGTCTGGCCGCGGATGATCCGGCCGATGTACGGCCAGCTGAAGAAGCCGATGATGAAGACGATCAGAGCCACCCGGAGCGCGTCGCCCTGCAGGCCGAACATCTTGTCCGGGATGGCGCCGACCAGGGCCAGCGCGAACAGCACCAGCGGGAACGCCAGGAAGATGTCCATCAGCCGGCTGATCAGCGTGTCCACCCAGCCGCCGAAGTAGCCGGCCACGACGCCCATCACGACGCCGATGGTCACCGACACCAGCGTGGCCAGGAACGCGATCAGCAGCGAGATCCGGGCGCCGTACACGATCCGGGCGAAGATGTCGCGGCCGTTCACCGGCTCGATGCCGAACGGGTGGTCCCAGCTGACGCCGCCGAGCTTGCCGATCGGCGTCTGCAGCGACGGGTCGACCAGGTCCTGGTGGAAGTCGTTCGGCGTGACGCCGACGAGTTTGCAGATCACCGGGGCGAAGATGCCGACCAGGATCAGCAGCAGCACGACGGCACCGCCGGCCAGCGCGACCTTGTCCCGCCTCAGCCGCATCCACGAGATCTGCCAGAGCGACCGGCCCTCGATCTTGCCGGCACCTTCGAGAAGTGCCTCCGGCTGGGCCGACGATGCTCCCGGCTCGACCTCGAGTGGCGTGCTCACGCGATGAATTCCCCTGTTTCTGACGAGGGCCTGGTTCGGACGACACGGACCAAATCCGGAATGGCTGCCGCCCCAACCTGCCGCCATTACTGCCCGGAGTCAAACGCGGAAAGTGCTGCGTTGCCCGATCGTGATGCTCAGGAAATCGTCCCGTATCGTGGACAAACGGCAGTAAACCACGGCGTCGCACCCACGGTCGCCGACACTTTGCGAACCGTTACTGCCATGGCATTTTTGTGTCACTTCCGCAGGCCGGAGAAGTACAGGAACGACAACGGATCGAGTGCCGTTGCGAGATTCTCCACATTCTTGCCGCCGACCACTGTGACCCGGCCCTGCCAGCTCGGGATCACCGGCGCCTCTTTCGCGATCACACCTTGTAGCTGACCGATCAGATCGTCGCGCTGCAACCCGTTCTGCTCGGTGCGCTCCTGCTGCAGCAACCGGGCCGCGGCCGCCGACCGGTAGCCGTTCTGGAACGGGGCGTCGGTGACGAACGGCGCCAGGTAGTCGTCCGCGTCCGGATACTCCGGCGTCCACCCGGCCAGGTAGAGGTCGTACGCACCGGCCTTCGTCGCCTGCTGGTACTGCGACCACTCGACGCTGCGCAAGGTCACCCGGAACAACCCGGACGCGTCGAGCTGCCGCTTGAACTCGAGTACTTCGGCCTTCGCGCCGACGCCGTACCGCGTCGGCGTCCAGCCGATCGTCAACGGGACGGGTGCGACGAGCGCGGCGTCCTTGAGCGTCTTCGCCGCGGCTGCCTTGTTCGGCTGCTTGTACTCGGTCCGGAACGCGTCCGTCTGCCCGCCGTAACCGGGTGGCACCAAGGAGTACAGCGGCGACACGTGGTCGGCGTACGCCTTCTTCGCGATCGCCGGGCGGTCGATCAGCTGCGCGACCGCACGCCGTACGGCGGGGTTGCGGGACAGCAGCGACTTCATCTGGAACGCGTACAGGCGGATCTCCGCGGATCCCTTGTCGACGACCTGCACCTGGTCGGACTTGCGCAGCTTGTCGAGCAGCGACGGACCGAACCCGTGGATCGCAAGATCGGCCTTCCCGCCGGTCACCGCCTGATACAGGGCGGTGGAGTCCTTCAGCAGGCTGATCGTCACGCCGTCGTTCTGCGCCGCCCGCGGCCCCCGGTAGCCGGCGAACTTGGTCAGCGTGACCTCAGCCCCCGGTTTGTACCCGGCCAGCTGGTACGGCCCACTGCCCATCGCCTTGTCCTGCAGCAACTGGTTCGCCGGGTACGTCTCCTCGTCGACGATCGACGACGCGGTCGTGGTCAGCAGGTACGGCAGGCGGGCGTCCGGGCCGGTCAGGTTGAACACCGCGGTCAGCTCGTCCGGCGTACTCACCGACTTCACCGAGGAGAACAGTGCGGCCGCTCCCCCGGGCGTCTTCAGCCGGGCCAGCCGGTCGAAGCTGAACTTCACGTCCGACGACGTCAGCTGGTGACCGTTCGGGAAGGTCAGGTTCTCCTTCAGGCTGCAGGTGTACGTCGTCGGCGAGTCGAACTGGCAGTCCGCGGCGTCCGGGACCGGGATCGGCTTGTCCGGCATGATCGTCAGCAGCGTCTGATAGAGGTTCGCCTGGACGGTCCGCGACCCGACGTCATACGGACCGGCCGGGTCCAGCGACGAGATGTGATCGGTCGTCGCGAGCCGCAGCAGCATCAGCTTCGGCGTGGGGTCGCCGGTGTGCGGAGCGTTGTCGTCCGGATCGCCGCAGGCAGCCAGTGACACGGCCAGGGACATCGCCAGCGCCCCGACCCCCACGGCCGCCGACACCCGGCGCACCACCGACCTGCTCACCGCTTCACCCTCCAGCCCCCTCAGCACCAAGTGACGGTAGCGGGTCAACGGAGCAGCGCGCGCAGCGAGTCCGGCGTGAGCGGCTCCAGCGACTTCACCACGAGGCGCCGGGGCGCGTCCGGAATCGTCACCCACTGAGGTACGGCGACCACGTACATGCCGGCCGCCGTACCGGCCTGGGTGCCGGTCATCGAGTCCTCGATCACGACACAGTTCGCCGGGTCGACACCGAGCCGCTCCGCACCGGTCAGGTAGGGCTCCGGGTGCGGCTTGCCGAGGGTCACCTCGTCACCGGCCACGATCACGTCGAACAGGTCCGGCGGCAGGTGGCCGAGCACCGCGTCGATCATCACCCGGTACGACGCCGACACCAGCGCGCAGGGCACCTCCTCCTTGCGCAGCGCGCGCAGCAACTCCAGCGCACCGGGCTGGAAGCTGACCTGTTCGCGCAGCGCGTCGACGACCGCGGAGAACATCTGGTCGGCGAGCTCCTCGGCGCTGATCGCTCCCTCCGGGATCCGCGCCATCCACACCTCGACAGCGTCGCGCAGGTCGCTCCCGATCAAGGTCATGCAGTCCTCGATCGTCCAGGTCGCACCGAGCCCGGCCAGCAGCTCGAGCTGCACCTCCGCCCAGACCTTCTCGGAGTCGACCAACGTCCCGTCCATGTCCCACAGCACCGCTTGCAGGGCCGGCAACTACCGCTCCTCACGTCGTCCACACCGAATCCGACCTGGTCCGGTCCACTCCCATTCTCCCTGGTCGGGCACGACACGTTCCGCCTGGGGTGAAACCAGGCACACCGCCCCGCCCGAACACGTAGGCTGGCAGTCCGGTTTCCGGTGCACCTCCCAGCACCGGATTTGGCGCACAGAAGACGACAGGGGGCCTGCGAGTGGTTGACCTCGCGAACCTGAGGGACCCGGTCGTGATCGCCGCGTTCGAAGGCTGGAACGACGCGGCCGAAGCGGCCACCGGTGCGGTCGACCACCTGATCGACGAGTGGGACGCCGAACTCGTCACGGCGATCGACCCTGAGGACTATTACGACTACCAGGTGAACCGCCCCCGCGTCGGCTTCGACGACGACGGCGTCCGGCGGCTGACCTGGCCGACGACCCGGATCTACCTGGCCCGCCCGGAGGACACCGGCCGGGACGTGGTGCTGATCCGCGGCGTCGAGCCGAACATGCGCTGGCGCGCGTTCTGCCGCGAGCTGCTCGAGATCGTCGACGAGTCGAACGCCGAGCTCGTCGTGGTGCTCGGCGCGCTGCTCGCGGACTCCCCGCACACCCGCCCGATCCCGGTCTCGGCGACCTCGTCCGACCCCGAGCTGAACGTGGCCTGGAGCCTCGAGCCGTCGACGTACGAGGGCCCGACCGGCATCACCGGCGTGTTCGCCGATCTGTGTACGACGCTCGGCGTGCCGGCGGTGTCGATCTGGTCGGCGATCCCGCACTACATCGCGGGCACGCCGTGCCCGAAGGCGTCGCTGGCGTTGCTCACCAAGATCGAGGCGCTGCTCGACCTCGCCATTCCCGAGGGCGAGCTGCCGGAGCTCGCGCGGGCCTGGCAGCGCGGCGCGGACGAGCTCAGCGAGGAGGACCCCGAGGTCGCGGAGTACGTGCACTCGCTCGAGGAGCAGCGCGACACCGCGGACCTCCCGGAGGCTTCCGGTGAGGCGATCGCCGCCGAGTTCGAGCGCTACCTGAAGCGCCGCAACAAGAACCACCCGGGCGAGTAGCTACAGCTCCCGGGCCGCCGTCGCGATCACGTCGTCGAGGACGGCCCGGGACGTGGCGAGGTCCGCGATCATCCGGTCGATGCGTTCCCGCTCGGCCGTCAGCTCGGTCACCAGCTCCGGCGTGGCCCGCTCGTTCGGGCCACCGTCGGGGTCGCGCATGCACGGCAGCAGCTGCGCGATCTTCCTGCTGTGCAGTCCGGCCGCGAACAGCTCCTGGATCAGGATCACCCGGTCGACCGCGCGCTCGGCGTACTCGCGCTGCCCGCCCGCGGTCCGCTCCGACACCAGCAGTCCCTGCGTCTCGTAGTACCGCAGCGACCGGACGCTCACGCCGGTCCGCTGCGCCAGCTCACCGATGCGCACGCCGACCCCCAGGGCTTGAACCTGACATTGATGTCAGACTCTACCGTCCGGGCATGACCTCTCTCTACGAGTACAACCCACTCCCCGAACGTCCCCGCCTGACCTGGCCGGAGGGCAAGCGCGTCGCCTTCTACGTCGGCCTCAACATCGAGCACTTCCTGCCCGGCAAACCGTCCACGAGCATCTGGCCGCTCGACCTCGACCCCGACCCGCTGAACCACGGCTGGCGGGAGTACGGCTCCCGTGTGGGCGTTTGGCGGACCATCGACATCCTCGATCGGTACGGCGTCCGCGCCAGCGCACTGCTCAACTCCGACGTCGTCCGGCACCACCCACAGATCGTCAAGGCCGGTGTCGAGCGCGACTGGGCGTGGCTCGCCCACGGCCGCACGAACTCGGAGCTGCACACCGGGTACGAGCTCGACGCGGAACGCCGCATCCTGACCGAGATCACCGACACCATCGAGAGCGGCACCGGCCGGCGCCCCAAGGGCTGGATGGGCCCGGCGCTCACCGAGACCCACAACACTCCACAGCTGCTGTCCGAGCTCGGCTACCAGTACGTCCTCGACTGGACCAACGACGACCAGCCGTACCGCCTGAACGTCCCCGGCATGCTGAGCGTCCCGTACACCGTCGAGCTCAACGACCTCGGCCTGTTCCTCCGCGGCCTGTCCGGCCCGGACTTCCTGCAGATGGTGAAGGACCAGTACGACGTCCTGCGCGACGACTCCGCCGACACCGGCCGGGTGATGGCGCTGGCGCTGCACCCGTTCGTCATCGGGCAGCCCTTCCGGGCGAAGTACCTGGACCTCGCGCTGCAGTACGTCACCGCGCAGCCGGACGTCTGGGTGACGACGAGTGACGAGATCGCCGCGCACTACGCGGAGGCGTAACCCGGCCGGGTGTGGACCGTTGTTACCAACGGGTTTATTCTCGACCGGACTGCTGGGGGGTGACGGTCCGCCGTCACCGGGAACACGGGGAGCGACGAGATGCGTAAGCGCGACGAGCGAGGCGGAACGTCGGCGCCCGCCCTCGCCGTGCTCGCGCTGCTCGGCATCGTGGCCACGGTCGGCGTCCTCGGCGATCGGCGGGAGTCCGTCGACCTGACCACGCTGGTCGCGTCGACCACCTCGACGACGATCACCACCGCGCCCCTCGACACCCAGCCGTACGCCGGAACCACCGGGCTGGTCGTCCACCCGCGTATCGAGGCCGCGCTCTACGGCGCTCCCGACGCGGACGCGTTCGGCAAGATCGGCCCGACCCAGTTCGGGCCGACCTGGCTGCCCGTCGTGGAACAGACCGACGGCTGGGTCCGCGTACTGCTCCCCTCCAAGCCCAACCGGTCCACCGGCTGGCTCCGCGACGAGGACCTCGACCGGGCCACCTCGCCGTACCTGATCCGGGTGCACACCAGCTCGCGGACGCTCGAGCTGTTCCTGAACAACAAACGCCTGGGCCGCTGGAAGGCGGGTGTCGGCGCGAAGAACACGCCGACCCCGCCCGGGCGGACGTTCTTGCTCGGCTCGATCATCGACCACAAACGCTCCGCCTCACCGATCGTGCTGCCGCTGGGTACGCACAGTCCGACCTTGGACACGTTCGGTGGCGGGCCTGGTACGGTCGCGATCCACGGCTGGCCGGACCCCAAGGTGTTCGGGGCGGCGATCAGCGCCGGCTGCGTCCGGGTGCCGCGCACCGCTCTCGCCCATTTGCAGAAGGTCCCGCTCGGGACGCTCGTCCTGATCGACAGCAAGTAGCGCCGAAGTAGAGGAGAAGTCGCATGCGACAGCTGGCACAACGCCTGACGCCGACCGCACTGACGGCCGCGGCGGTGGCGGGCGTGGTCACGTTCAGCCTCGTCGCGAGTGCCCCCGTCGGCAACGCGGCCGCCCGCCCGTCCTCGGCGTACGCCGTCAGCGCCGAAGGACAGCTGCCGCTCCCGAAGACGCCGTACGCCGAGTCGCCGGACGGCAAGCGCCGCACGACCTCCGCGCTCGAACTGCCGGAGAACCCGCTGATCTCGGTCCGGGCCGGGACGGCGACCGCGGGCAACGACTCGGCCTCGGTCGAGCTGTTCGACATCGTCGTCGGGCCGGACATCCTCGGCCAGGTGACGCTCCCGCCGGAGCTGAAACAGCAGTGCGCCACCTTGCCGAGCACCGGCGCCGACGACCTGCCGTTGCCGGACATCGCGCTGCCCGACCTCGGGCTGCCGCTGCCGCAGCTGAGCACCAACGACCTGCCGGTGAAGAACCTGCCGGACCTGTGCAACCTGCTGCTGAACCCGCCGAAGTCACTGCTCGCCATCGACGCGCTGAACGTCTGGTGCTCCGGCGACGAGGGCGGCATCGACATCGGTGCGCTGACGCTGCTCGGCCAGACGATCAAGGCGCCGACCACCAAGGAAGGTGCGACGCTACCGGCCGCGCCGCTCGCGACCATCACGGTCAACAGCCAGACCAAGCACTCCGACGGCGCGTTCACGATCACCGGTCTGAGCATCAACCTCGGCGGCGGAGCTCAGGTGATCAAACTGGCGTCGGCGACCTGCGCCACGCCGGCCGCGCCCAAGCCGCAGCCGCAGCCGCAGCCGCAGCCGGCGAACGACGCCCCCGCGCAGCTCGAGACGCCGCCGACCGCTCCGGTCCCGACGCCGGTCAAGACGCACCACCCGGTCACCGGCTGATCCTGTGGACAGCCGGGCGCGCCCGGTTGCCAGTGTCCTGAGTCGAACTTCCAGGACGCTAGAGCTTCACACCCAACAGGGCATCACAGGCCTGGGCGACCAGGGCGGGTGCCTCATGGTCGTCGCCCTCGGCCTCGGCCCACGCGTCCACAGCGGCCAACGCGGCGGCGCTGTCCAGGTCGTTGGTGAGCGCCGCCCGTACGGCGTCCACGACCGCTGCGCCGTCCGGACCCGAACCGCGCCCGACCGCACCGCGCCACACGTCGAGCCGCGCCTGGGCGTCGGTCAGATCGGACGGCATCCAGAACCAGTCCGTGCGGTAGTGGTGGGTCAGCAGCGCAAGCCGGATCGCCATCGGGTCCGCGCCGGACTGCCGCTCCTTCGAGACCAGCACCAGGTTGCCCTTGGACTTCGACATCTTTTCGCCGTCCAGACCGACCATCGCCTGGTGCACGTACGCGCGCGCGAACGGATGCTCACCGGTCGCCACCTGCGCACCGCTGGCCGACATCTCGTGGTGCGGGAAGATCAGGTCCGATCCCCCGCCCTGGACGTCGAACGTCATGCCGAGGTACTCCAGCGCGATCGCCGAGCACTCCACGTGCCAGCCCGGTCGCCCGCGGCCCAGCGGCGAGTCCCAGGCCGGCTCCCCCGGTCGCTCGTGCCGCCACAGCAGGCTGTCCAGCGGGTCCCGCTTGCCCTCGCGGTCCGGGTCGCCGCCGCGCTCGGCGAACAGTTCGCGCATCGTTTCGCGGTCGTAGTTCGACACGGTGCCGAACGCCGGGTCCGCCTTCACCGCGAAGTACAGGTCGCCGTCGACGGAGTACACGGCGTCGGCGCGGCGCAGGTCCTCGACCGCGCTCGCGACCAGGTCGATCGACTCGACGACGCCGATGTAGTGGTCCGGCGGGATCACCCGCAGCGCGGTCATGTCGTCCCGGAACAGCTGGATTTCCCGCGCCGCGAGATCGGTCCACTCCACACCGGTCTCGGCCGCGCGCTCGAGCAGCGGGTCGTCGACATCGGTGATGTTCTGGGTGTACGCGACGTCGTACCCGGCGTCCCGCCAGAGGCGGTTGATCAGGTCGAACGTGACGTACGTCGCCGCATGGCCCATGTGCGTCGCGTCGTACGGCGTGATGCCGCACACGTACATCCGCGCGGCCCCGCCGTCGCCCGGCGGAACCTCGACCAGCCCGCGGGACGCGGTGTCGTAGAGGCGTAGCCGCCGGGCCGGACCCGGCACGACCGGGATGTCTGGTTTCGTCCACGCCTGCATGTGTCGGAGCTTATGACAGTCCCGATTTCCATGACGCGACACGGTTCCATTTGCTGGTCGGTCGGCCCGTCCAGGTCGTGGTCGGAGCAGGGCGGTGCCCCCGGGCGGCGGATAGCCTCGCGGACGATGAGCGCAGACTTCAGCCCCGGGCTCCAGGCGTACGGCGCGTGGATCGCCGCGGCCTCGATCCAGCAGCAGGACCTGTTCAACGACGTGGTCGGACCGGACTCACTGCAGGCCGATCTGGACGCGCGGACACTCAGCAGCGACCGCGGTGTCCTGCGCGGCATCTCGCTGCTCGGGAGCTTCTCGGAGCTCGACGGGACCTGGCTGTGGGGCTGGGCGAACCCCGGATTCGGGCCTGCGGCGCCGGCGGTCGTGCCGACGCTCGCGATCCGTGAGTTCGGGCAGCGGCACGGGATCGACGAGTTCGTCACCGACAGCCCGGACCTGAGCGGGTTCGAGCAGCCGCAGCAGGCCGCGATCACGCTCGCGATCGCGGCCGGTTCGGTGCTCGGCGGCCGCGGTGTGTGGTCGACCGCGATCAACGAGGGCCGCGGGCACGTGTACCTGCACGTCGCCGACGAGCAGCTGCCGCAGGCCGGCTTCGACGCGATCGCGACCCCGCGACTGCTGAGGACCGCGATCAGCGTCTTCCCCGCCGACCACCGTCAGGTCGTCCGCGGCTACCTGCAGCACTTCGGCCTGCGGTACGACGAGGCCCCGGACGCGATCCGTAGCACGGCGCCGGACGGCGGCCCGATCGTGATCGAGTTCGACGACCTGGGCCGGATCGGCCACATCAGCCTCCAGCCGCGGCCGTGAACGCTGCGCCTCGCTGAAGGTCAGAACGCGGGCCAGGGAATCGCGGGCCAGTCCTCACTCGGGTACGGGAACGTGCCGGTCTTGAGCAGCGTGGAGCACCGCTCGCGGGTTGCCGTGAGCTCGACGGTGGTGATGAGCTCGCAGAGTTGCTGCCCCAACCCGCAGGCCAGCTGATCGGCGAGCGCCCGAACGTCTTTCAGCAGGTCGGCCGGGATCGGCTCGCCGGCCCAGCCCCACAGCACGGTCCGCAGCTTGTCGTCGGCGTTGAACGTGACGCCGTGATCCACGCCGTACACGCGGCCGTCGCCCGGGTTCAGGACGTGCCCGCCCTTGCGGTCGGCATTGTTGACCACGGCATCGAACACCGCCATCCGCCGCAGCGCATCGGTGTCGGCATGCACGAGGGTGACCGGGTTGTGGCGGCCGTCGAGGGCGTCCAGGACGCCGACCCACCCGTCCGGGACCCGGCCCTGCGGGACGATGTCGACCAGCTCGGTCTCCCCCGGGCCGAGCTCGGCCTCGTCGATCCACAGCTGGACCATGCCCTCGCCGAGCGGCCCGTCGCGCAGCAACGTCGGCGGCACGATCGACCAGCCGAGCGCCTCGGACACGACGTACGCCGCGTACTCGCGCTGGGCCAGTGTGCCGTCGGGGAAGTCCCACAGCGGCCGCTCGCCCTCGACCGGTTTGTACACCACGGTCGCGGTTTCGCCGTCGAGGCTGACCGAGCCCTGGTACGTACCGTTCGAGGCCGCGACCAGCCGGCCGTGCAACGACAGCTCCCCGCGGGCCAGGAGCTCGAGGTCGATCGTCATCGCCGGGTCATTCGGGCAGGTGCCTGCGGTAGCCGTTGGCCCGCGGGCAGATGTGACCGTCCGGGTCGATCGGCCGCCCGCAGAACGGGCAGCTCGGCCGCCCGGACGCGACCAGGGCGACGGCCCGGCGCGCGAACGCGCGGGCCTGCTCCTCGGTGATCCGGACCACGAACACCTCGGCGTCCTCGGACTCCATCGCCGCGGTGACCGGGTCGGTCTCCTCCAGGTCCGCCTGCTCGCCGGAGACGACCGAGAACACCTCGATCACGACCCGCTCGGCGTCGGCCTCCCAGGCCAGCGTCATCGTGCCGGCCCGGAACTCCTCCTCGATCGGCTGCTCGAGCGGCGCGGTGTCGTCGACGCCGGCCGACCCGACCGGGTCCCGGTCGAAGCGCCGCGCGACCTCGTCCAGCATCACGTCGAGCCGCTCCGCGAGCGCCATCACCTGTTCCTTCTCGCACGCCACCGAGGTCAGCCGGTGCCCCGCCCGGGCCTGCAGGAAGAACGCCCGCGCGCCGGGTTCACCGACGGTACCGGCGACGAACCGCTCGGGGTCGTCGTAGGAGTGCACAACTCGCGCCATAGTCAGAACCCTATTACCGTCCACCGACCACGGCGTCCGAGGACTGCCGCTTGGTCCGGCCTTTCGCTCTGGGCTGAGGAACCAATGAGGCCAGCTCGCTGCCGGAGTCGTTCAGCCGGACCAGGAACGGGCGGGTCGCAGTGTAGGTGATGATCGTCGTCGACGCGGTGTCGACGACGATCCGCTGGAACGTGTCCAGGTGCTGGCCGAGGGCGTCCGCAACGATCGCCTTGATCACGTCGCCGTGCGAGACCGCGACCCAGATCGCGTTGTCGCCGTGGCTCTGCGCGACCTCCGCGTCGTGCGCGCGGACCGCGTCGACGGCGCGCTGCTGCATCGCGCGCATCGACTCGCCGTTCGGGAACGTGACGGCCGACGGGTGCTGCTGTACGACGGTCCACAGCGGGTCCTTCGCAAGCTTCGAGATCTGCTGACCGGTCCAGTCGCCGTACCCGCACTCGGTCAGCCGCCGATCCGTTGCCGGACGCAACCCGTCGTGCAGTTTCGCGATCGCGGCCGCGGTCTGCCGGCAGCGCTCGAGCGGTGAGGTGACGATCGCGGCCAGCGGCAGGCCGGCGAGCCGTTGCGCGACCGCCGCGGCCTGCTGGACGCCGGTCTCGTCGAGTTTCACGCCGGGCGTGCGGCCGGCCAGCGTTCCGGAGGTGTTCGCGGAGCTACGACCGTGGCGAACCAGGATCACGGTGGGCATGCACTGCACGTTATCCGGTCGGCGCAAGCCGGGTGCCATGATGGTGACGTGATCGTCGATTGCGGGGTGTACACCGAGGGCGTCCGGCAGGCCGTGCCCAAGGATCCCGAAACGGTCGCCCAGGCGGTCCGGACCCGCGACGTCGCCGAGGATCCGACGTTCGGCTGGATCGGGTTGCACGAGCCGACCAGTGCCGAGATGGAGCGTGTGCAGCAACTGTTCGACCTGCACGACCTCGCCGTCGAGGACGCGTTGCAACTGCATCAGCGCCCGAAGGTCGAGCGGTTCGGCGACACGCTCCTCGTCGTCCTGCGCACCCTGTGGTACGTCGACGAGGGTGACGCCGTGGAGACCGGCCAGGTGACCGTCTTCCTCGGACCGCGGTACGTCGTGACCGTGCGGCACGGCGAAGGCGGCGAGCTGGCGACCACGCGGCACCAGCTCGAGGAGCGCGCCTCGATGCTCGGGCACGGACCGGGCGCGGTGTTGTGGGCGATCTCGGACGCGATCGTCGACGACTACGAACGGGTCGCCGAGCAGGTCGAGATCGACGTCGACGAGATCGAAACGTCGGTGTTCTCGCCGGAGCGGACCAGCGACGCGGAGCGGATCTACAGATTGAAGCGTGAGGTGCTCGAGATGCGCCGCGCGATCGACCCGCTGCGCGACCCGATGGAGCAGTTCGCGCACGGCGGTGGCGGGCTCCCCGCCAAGGCCGCGCCGTTCTTCCGCGACGTCGCCGACCACCTCAGCCGGGTCTCCGACCAGACCGAGGCGATCGACACCCTGCTGACGTCCGCCCTCAACGCCCACCTGGCCCGCGTCTCGGTCCAGCAGAACGACGACATGCGGAAGATCTCCGCATGGGTCGCGATCGCGGCGGTCCCGACGATGCTGGCCGGCATCTACGGCATGAACTTCCGCTACATGCCCGAACTGGGCTGGCACTACGGCTACCCCGCGGTTCTCCTCCTGATGGCCGTCGTCTGCACCACCATGTACGCCTTCTTCCGCAAGGTCGGCTGGCTCTGAGCGCCTTCGGCCGTCAGGTCGCGGTGATGGTGCTGGTGGCGAGCAGGATGACCAGGACGATGCCGAGCAGGACGCGGTAGAACGCGAAGATCTCGATCGAGTGCTTCGCGACGAAGCGCAGCAGCCACGCGACCGACGCGTACGCCACGACGAAGCTGACGACCGTGCCGACGATCAGTGGCAGCGCGCCGACGTCACCCGAGAGCGCATCCTTCAACTCGTACACGCCGGCCCCGACCAGTGCGGGAATGCCGAGCAGGAACGAGACCCGGGTGGCGGCCACTCGGTCGAGACCGCAGAACAGACCGCCCGAGATCGTCGCGCCGGACCGGGACACGCCGGGGATCAGGGCGAGGCACTGCACGAGCCCCATCACCAGCGAATCGAGCAGCGTGATCCTGGTCAGCGGCCGGGACTTCGAGCCCAGCCGCTCGGCCGCGACCATCACCACCGACCACACGATCAGCGAGCCGGCCACCCACCACATGCTGCGCAGCGGGCCCGAGATCAGGTCGCGGGCCAGGAAGCCGACGATCACGATCGGCGTCGAGCCGACAATCACGTACCAGCCCATCCGGTGGTCGAACTCGCCGCGGTGCTCGGGCTTCACCAGCCCGCGGCACCAGGCGACCGCGATCCGCCGGATGTCGGCCCAGAAGTACAGCACCACCGCGGCGATCGCGCCGATCTGGATCACCGCGGTGAACCCGGTGATCGCCGGGTCGTCGATCTTCAGCCCGAGCATCTTCGACACGATCGTCAGGTGCCCGGTGCTGGAGACCGGCAGGAACTCGGTCAGCCCCTCGACGATGCCGAGGATGATGGCGTCCAGGATCGTCATCAGTGGCCGGCTCCAGATAGTTCCAGCGCCTCCGCGGCGGTCCGCAGGTCGGCGATCCGCTGCTCCACGGTCGACGCGAACGGCGTCACCGCGACGGTCGTCGCCCCGGCCTCGGCGTACGCGGTGAGCTTGTCCGCGATCCGCTCCTTGCCGCCGAGCAGCGAGATCCCGTCCAGGAACCCGAACGGTACGGCGGCCATCGCCTCGCGGTGCAACTTGTCCAGATACAGGTCCTGGATCTGCTGCGCCTCCTCGGCATACCCCATCCGGACCGCGAGCTGGTTGTAGAAGTTCTTCTCCCGGCTGCCCATGCCGCCGACGTACAGCGCGGCGTACCCGCGGACCGGGTCGGCCGCGGCCTGGACGTCGTCGCCGGTCACCAGCGGCGTGCTGACGACGACGTCGAAACCGTCCAGGGTGTCGGTGGACTCGTGGTCATCGGCTCGACGGGCCGCGCGGCCCGTCCTGATGTGCGCCAACTGCTCTCCAAGGAAGCCTGGGTCGTTGAGGATACCGAGCCAGCCGTCGGCGATCTCGCCGGCCAGCTCGAGGTTCTTCGGGCCGACCGCGGCAAGGTACACCGGCACGTGGTCGCGGATCGGCCGCACGGTCAGTTTGAGCGCCTTGCCCGGTCCGTCGGGCAGCGGCAACGTGAAGTAATTCCCGTCGTACGACACCGTCTCGCGGCGCAGTGCCTTGTTCACGATGTCGACGTACTCGCGGGTGCGCAGCAGCGGCTGGGAGAACCGGACGCCGTGCCAGCCCTCGGACACCTGCGGACCGGACACGCCCAGGCCGAGCCGGAACCGGCCGTTCGACAGCCGGTCCAGGGTGGCGGCGGTCATCGCGGCCATCGCGGGCGTGCGGGCCGGGATCTGGAACACGGCCGAGCCGACGTCGATGGTTGTGGTCTGCGCGGCGATCCAGCTGAGCAGCGTCGCGGCGTCCGAGCCGTACGCCTCCGCCGCCCAGGTGACCGAGTAGCCGAGTGCCTCGGCCTCCTTCGCCAGCCTCAGGTGGTCCAGATGATCGTCGCCGCCGTAGACGAAGCCGATGTTGAGTCCGAGTCGCATGACTGGCGAGCCTAGCGAGCCGTTGTCGGTGGCCCGCAATAGGCTCGGGGTATGCAACAGCGCTATCTCGGTCACAGCGGCCTGGCGGTGAGCAGGCTCGGGCTCGGCACGATGTCGTGGGGCCGGGACACCGACGAGCACGAGGCCCGCGAGCAGCTCGCCGCGTTCGTGTCCGCCGGCGGCACCCTGATCGACACCGCGGCGGCGTACTCCGACGGTGACAGCGAGCGCCTGATCGGTTCGCTGATCGGCGACGTGGTGGATCGCGACGACCTGGTGATCGCGACCAAGGCCGGGTTCAGCGTCCGGCGCGGCGAGCGGGTCACCGACACGTCCCGCGGCGCCCTGCTGCGTGACCTCGAGGCCTCGCTCCGCCGGCTGAATGTCGACCACATCGACCTCTGGCAGCTGCACACCTGGTCCGACGACGTACCGCTCGAGGAGACACTGTCCGCGCTCGACCACGCGGTCAGCTCCGGCAAGGTGCGCTACGTCGGCGTCTCGAACTACGCCGGCTGGAAGGCCGCCCGGGCGGTCACCTGGCAGCAGGCATGGCCGGGTCGCGCCGTTCCGGTCAGCAATCAGGTCGAGTACTCCCTGCTCGCCCGGGACGCCGAGGTGGACGCGATCCGCGCCGCCGCCGGCCTCGGGATCGGCATCATCGCGTGGTCGCCGCTGGGTCGCGGCGTGCTCACCGGCAAGTACCGGACCGGCATCCCGGCGGACTCGCGGGCCGCGTCTCAGCATCTGTCGAGATTCGTCGACCCCTACCTCGACGCCCGCTCATCGGGCATCGTGGAAGCCGTCGCACGAGCCGCCGACGGGCTCGGCTGGACGCCGCTCGAGGTGGCCCTCACCTGGGTGCGGGACCGGCCGGGCGTGTCGGCGGCGATCGTCGGCGCCCGGACGGCCCTGCAACTCAAGGCCGTGCTGGGTGTGGAGGAGCTCACATTGCCGCCCGCCATCGTCGCGGCACTGGAGGACGTTTCCTGAGGTTGCGTGACATCTGCAACTGGAGGTGTGAATGGCCGAATACGAGCTGCAGCAGTTCGAGGTGTCCAGGACGGAATCCCGCGGCGCGGTCCGCAAACTGCTGACCGAGCACGCGGAGTACGGCGGCTGGGAGCTGGCAAGACTCCGCCGCTACCCCGACGGCTCCCGCCGAGTGTGGCTACGACGCCGCATCATCCGAGTCATGCGAACCCTCTGACCGGGACGTGACAGAGCTTCTCGCCGACGAACTGCTCGCCGCCCTCGGACTCGTCCGGCGGCATCTGCGCGCTGATCCGCCAACCTCACTACGACCTGACCGACAAATCCGTCGCGCAGTTCTGCGCGCAACGGGGCGACATCGTTTTCGAGGACGCCCCTGCCTATCAGGGCACAGGCCTGCATCCTGTCGTGATCGCTGACAACCATCGTCGCCTCTACATCGGTTCGAGTCCGCGTCGGACGGATTCCGCCGCCGCGCCGAAGACGCCCGAGCTACCCTGGAACCCGGCGGCTCAGGATGCTCAGCTGATCGGTTGCATCGACACCAAGTTGAGCACGGCGGAACAGCAGCTCTGCGCGAACGCCAAGCCATGGGAGAATCGACAGGTCGACCGATTCACCTCGATCTCGTACAGGTTCACGCTGTACGAACTTCGGACCGGCCGACGTATCGCGGACGCCACCGTGAAAGCGGCTCCACGTGGCGACTGCGGCGAAACGGTCTACCTTCATCAGCCCGACGAGTACCAAGTGCCCGGTGTGCAGCAGTACGACCAGGCGATTGGATCGTACGTGCACAACTGACATCCCTACAGGTCGTGGCGGACCCAGACGTTGGGCTCGACGTACACGGCGTGGTTGTGGGTGACGTCGGCATGGACCGGGACGAGCGCCTGCGGTACGACGACGTCGCCGCTGGTGTCGAACGGGAGGCCGGTCCAGCGACGCCACTCCTCCAGCGTCCCCGCGATCACCATCGAGCGCGGCGCGACCTGGACGACCTCGCCCCCGGACCGCACGTGCACACGCAGCCACGGATCCACCGGCAGCCCATCGGGCCGACGCTGCTGGACGTACTCGGTCATCGGTTGGTGCGGGTCGGTCTTGCCGTTCGGGCGGACCGGTGCATAGAGGGCCGAGTGCCCTTTGGCCCGTACGGCGTCGCGCATCGCGGCGAGCAGCTCGTGCGAAAGCCCCCGGCCCAGGTGGCTCGGGCGGATCAGGATCTCCAGTGCGCTCGAGACATTCGGCGTCCGGCCGGTGCGCAGGTCGTAGAAGCCCCACTGCAGGACGCGATCCCAGCCGCCGGCCGGCAGTTCGGTGCGACTCTCGTCCGGGAACACGAACGGGATGCTGCGGCCGTGGGCGACCAGCTCGCCGTTCTCGGTGGCGATCACGCACTGGTCGGGGAAGTGCGCCGGCACCTGTCCCATGAACGTGTTCCCGATCGGGTCGTTGTGCATGAACGCCGGCCAGGCGTCGGCGAAGTCGTACATCCGCTCCAGGTACTCAGGTCGCTCGGCCAACGTGGTGATCTTCGGCATGAGGGGAAGTGTGGCACCGGCGGGTTCGGCTGCGCAGCAGGATAAGCAGCGCGACCACGGCCGTCACGAGCCCGGCTCCGATCAGCGAGTGCTCCGCACCGACCGCCGCAATGATCGGGCCGCCCGCGAGCATTCCGGCCGCGCTGCCCGCGTTGACGACGACCGTTTGGCCGGACAGCAACGCGCGGCGCTCGGCTCCCGCGGACGACCTCGTGATCAGCACCGAGATCGCGGCGATCCCGATCACCACCGTCAGCCCGGACAACGCGCCCATCACGGCGACTACGAACGGCGTCGTCCAGAGGCCCATCCCCACCCAGCACAGTCCGCTCCACCCCCACGCGAGCGCGGCGGTCGCGACCGGGTCGGTACGGCGGACCACGGCCAGCGAGATCGCAGTACCGACCAGCGAGCCCACGCCGTACCCGGTCATGCCTGCGGCGAGGTAGACGCCGGGTTGTCCGCGCTGCTCGCCGATGACCGACAGGCCGAGGGTGAACGCGAACCAGGTGACACAGCCGGTACCGCGCACCAGCCAGCCGTAGGCGACCTCGGTCCGTCCGCGCAGACTGTCGCGGATCGAGGGAGTCACGGCTCCGTCGGGAGCTCGCTCGGAGCGCACCGTGCACGCCAGCGCCCCGGCTCCCGCGACGGCTGCGGCCTCGATCCAGAGCAGGCCGTTCGTGAGTCCTGTTGACACCGCGAGAGCGCCGATCGACGGGCCGATCAGCATGCCGAGGCGTCTCAGACCGTCCTGCCAGGTCAGCAACTGGACGGCGCGACCGTCACCCCAGCGGTCGCCGGTGTCCGCGAGCAGCGCCGATCGGCCGGGGTTGGCGAGCGCGTCGCCGCAGCCGAGCAGCAGGCCGCTGACGATCAGCAATTCCGGTGTCAGGACGCCCGCTTCCGCGGCGGCCGGGACCAAGGCGAGCGCGATGGCGGAGATCAGGGCGACGAGGGCGAGCCGTGGACCGGAGTCGACCCATTGCCGTGCCTTGCGGGCCCACCAGGGCGACAGCAAGACGGGGATCCCGGCAGCACCAGCCACCAGTCCGGTCGCTGCGACGGAGCTTGTCTCGCGCAGGATCACCAACGGCAGCGCGACCTGCGAGAAGCGGTAGGCGAAGTCCGCCGTACCGCTTCCGGCCAGGAGTACCAAGGCCTCGGATCTTGCCTGCATGCCTTGAATTCTTGGGGTTTGCGATCGGTGCAGGTAGGCGGCAGTCCTTGACCTCAGGTCATAGGCTCGGCCTATGGCTTCATTACCATCGGTCGAGGATCTGCGGCTGGCGCAGGCTGTTGCGCGGACGGGCGCCGTCGGGACCGCGGCCCGTGAGCTGCGGATCTCGCAGCCGTCCGCTTCCCAGCGGCTCGCCCGGCTGGAGCGGCTGTGCGGGACCAAGTTGTTCGAGCGTGACACCCGCGGCGCGCGGCCGACGCGAGCCGGCGCCGAGTTGTGCCGCCGCGCCGATCACATCCTCGGTCACCTCGAGGAGGTGTACGACGCGACGCGCGCGGCGGCCGTCACGCAGCGGCTGGTGATCG
Source organism: Kribbella sp. NPDC048915 (assembly GCF_040649595.1). Lineage (NCBI taxonomy): Bacteria > Bacillati > Actinomycetota > Actinomycetes > Propionibacteriales > Kribbellaceae > Kribbella > Kribbella sp. NPDC048915. The sequence continues at coordinate 24,213 of NZ_JBEZFT010000080.1, forward strand.
GCTCCTTCGCCAGCCTCGCGCCGGTGCTGTTCCCGGTCCTCGACGCCGAGCTGCCGGACCTGGATCTCGAGCAGCAGGTCGACCACGGCCATTTCCTTGTCGAACGGGTCACCGAGGGCACGATGGACGCCGCCTTCATCGCGATCGCCGACCAGATGGCGCTCCCCCGCGGCACCGTCGCGCGCCGCGTCGGACGCGACGAGCTCGTCCTGTTCGTTCCGCCCGGAGCGCGTCCGCCCGGGCGCGGACGGCAACCGTTGAAGGACCGGCAGCTCGTGTTCTCGACGTACGACCGGGGCGCCGAGGAGATCAACGCGCGGCTGGCTGCGCTCGGTGCAGTACCTCGTCGTGGCGTCACGCTCGGCACGACCGTCGCGATGGCTCGCCGCCGTTCGCATCTGGCCCTCGTGCCGCGCAGCGCGCTGGCCGGCGAGCTCCGGCCGGGCGAACATCTCACGTCGGCGCCCTTCCGCTACCGCCTCACGCTGTCCGTCGTCACCACGTCGACTCCGCCGCAACCGCTGATGACCAAGCTGTCACGCCTCCGCGCGGCGCTGAATCTGTCCTGAGCCGCGTCGCGGGACGATCTGACCGGTAGTGGTCAGCATCGTTGACCGCCGGACGCCCAGCACGGTGGGGTGAGGATCATGGCGACCGTCGACGACGTACGACGACAGTTCCGGAAGCCGCCGCCCGAGGCGCGGCCGATGATGCGCTGGTGGTGGTTCGGCCCATCCATCGAGCGAGACGAAATCGATCGCGAGCTGGAGGCCATGGCCGCCGCCGGCCTCGGCGGTGCCGAAGTCGCGTTCGTCTACCCGATGGGCCCGGTGACCGCGCCGTTCGGATCGCCCGAGTTCCTCGAGCTGGTCGGCCATGCCGCGCGGACGGCACATCGGCTCGGACTGCGGTTCGACGTGACGCTCGGCAGCGGCTGGTCGTACGGCGGTCCGCACATCGGCCCCGACCTCGCGGCGCGGCAGTTGCACTGGGATCGGAGCGAGATCGGCGCGGCAGCGTATGACGTACCCGTGCCGGCCGTCTGGCCGGGTGACGAGTTCGTCGCGGCCTTCGTCGGCGACGGGTCGGCCGGCGCGCCCTCGTCGTACACCGAGGTCCCGGTGCGGGACGGAATGATCCGGGTACCGGCCGGCGGGCAGCCGCGCGAGGTACTCGTCGCCACCTCACGCGTGACCGGCCAGAACGTGAAACGGGCCGCCGCCGGCGCCGAAGGCCACACCCTCGACCACTACTCCGAGGCAGCTGCGACCGAACACATCCGCCGCGTCGCCGAGCCACTGCTGCAGGCCGCGACACCGGAGCTGCTCGGGACCGTGTTCTGCGACAGCCTCGAGGTGTACGGCGGCGACTGGACGCCGGCGATGTTCGCCGAGTTCGAGAAGCGGCGCGGGTACGACCTGCGGCCACGTCTCTACGAACTGCTCGTCGACACCGAGGGCTCACGCCAACTGCGCATCGACTTCGGGCGGACGCTGTCGGAGCTGTACGAGGACAACTTCCTCAAGGTGTTCCAGCGCTGGGCCGCGGGGTACGGCGTACCGTTCCGGATCCAGAGCTACGGTGAACCGCCGGCGACGATGAGCAGCTACCGGCACGCGGACGTGTTCGAGGGTGAAGGCTGGGGCTGGAAGCGGATCCCGGAGACCCGCTGGGCGTCGTCGGCTGCGAACATCTACGGCCGGTCGGTGGTGTCCGCCGAGACCTGGACCTGGGTGCACTCCCCCTCGTTCCGCGCCACGCCGCTCGACCTCCAGGGCGAGGCGCACGAGCACTTCCTGTCCGGCGTCAACCACCTGATCGGCCACGGCTGGCCGTACTCTCCGACCGGCGGACCGGGACTCGGCTGGATCTTCTACGCCGCCGGCTGCCTGGACGACCGCAACCCTTGGTGGCCGACGGCAACTGCTCTGTTCGGGTCGCTGCAGCGGTGGTCCTGGTTGCTGCGGCAGGGTACGCCGGTGCGGCCGGTGCAGATCTACATCCCGAACTCGGACGCCTATCTTGCCCGCGCCGGTCACGACGAGCCGCTGAACCTGTACCGCGTTGCGCGCAAGTTGATCCCCGAGAGCGTTCCCCGCGTTGTGCGGGAGGCCGGGCTCGACTTCGATCTGATCGACGACGACGCGATCTCAGTGGTCGATCCGGGCTCGGTGCCGGTGGTCGTCGTACCGTCGGGAACCACGACGCCGCCGGAGACCGCACGCTGGCTCGAGGCCGTTGCTGCCGCTGGTGGTGAGGTCGTGACCGACGTTGCTGCGCTGGCGGATCGTCTGCCCTCGCCGCCGATCGCTCCGGTGGCGGATGTCGGTGTGGTGCATCGGCGGCTCGACGACGGCGATTTCTACTTCCTTGCCAACACCGGTCCTGAGGTACGCACCGTGACGCTGGACCGTCCTCTCGAGCGGTGGAGCGCGCTGTCCGACGAGGTCGTCGTCAGCGACACGGTCACGCTGCATCCGTACGAGGCCGCCGTACTACTACCCACCACGTCCCGGCCGTCCACGGCGGCGGTCCCGCAGACCGTGGCGGCCGACTTCGGTCCCTGGTCAGTTGCCTTCGACAACGAGACTCGGGCGGTGACGCTGCCGCACCGTTGGGAGGACGACCCCGAGCTCGCGACGTACTCCGGATCGGCAACCTACGCAACGACCCTCGATCTGCCTGCGGCGGACGGCCGTCTGTTCCTGGACTTCGGCCCCGGCGAGCTCGTGCCGCCCGACACCGAGTCCTACCTGCCTGACAGTTCCTACCGCGCCCTGCACATCCCACCCGTCGGTGTCGCGGCCGACGTCTGGGTCAACGACACCCACTGCGGTCCGCTCTGGGCACCGCCGTACCGCGTCGAGATCACCGATGCCGCCCGCGCCGGTACCAACACCATCCGCATCGAAGTCCACAACACGGCCGCCAACGCCCTCTCTCAGGACCACCACCTCTTGGCCCGCGCCGAAGAGATGACCACCACCCACGGCCGCCGCTTCGACCTCCAAAACATCGCCCAAGCCACCACCCTCCTGAACTCCGGGCTCCTCACCACGCCAACTGTCCGCCACCAGGCCTGACCCGGCAGCACTGCCGCTCACACACCAGCGACACGATCCGCTGATCGCCCGGTCGCCTGACTGCGCTGCCCGAGTGCCGACCGACGCACTGAGCGGGTAGAACGGTCTGTCTTGACACCGGCCGGCGTGCTGACTAGTCTCGAAGAGACAGAACGGTCGTTCCACCGGATCGACCTGATGGACTAGGAGACAGCAGATGGCCACCAAGATCACCCTGATCATCGACAACCCGGCGGACCCGGACGAGTTCGAGCAGGCGTACGCGGAGATGAAGGCCGCCGCGGCGAAGCTCCCGAAGCTGCAGCGCCTGGAGTCCGCCAAGGTGTGGCCGAAGGAAGACGGCACCGAGACCCCCGCGTACCGCACCCTCGACCTCTATTTCGAAACCTACGACGACGCCTCCGCCGCCGTCACGACTCCCGCCGCGGCCGACCTCTTCGGCACCCTCACCAAAACCGAGGTCGCGTTCAAGGGCCTGTTCTCCGACATCGAACAGCCCTGACCCCGCCCCTCACCAGCCCCCGGCGTGCCCCCTCCCGCCGGGGGCTTCCCTACCCCTCCCCGCGCGTACCTGCAGGTATGCACAAGTCCGCCAAGGCGGGGCTGTTCGGCCCGATTCGATGGGTTCTGCATACCTGGACGTCCGGGCCACGCCCTTGTAGCGGGCGAACATCCACCCCGACGGCCAGCACGCTTGCCCGGGGCAACCACCGGGGCTCAGGTGATCGGGAGGGCTACCTGGATGGTGGTGCCCTCGTTGCTCGGGCTGGTGATGTTGATCGTGCCGGAGAGGGCTTCGACGCGGTCGTGGAGACCGATCAGGCCGGAGCCGCCTTGAACGTCGGCGCCGCCGAGGCCGTCGTCGTGGACGCGGAGGCGGAGGGCGCCGTCGCGTTCTTGGACGGTGACTTCGACGTACGTCGCCTCCGCGTGCTTGGTGGTGTTCGTGACGGCTTCGGAGATCACGTAGTACGCCGCCACCTCGATCGCCTGCGGATACCGGGTACTGATCTCCACCTGCAAATCCACCGGGACAGCCGAACGCCGGGCCAAGGCCCGCAGCGCCAACGCCAGACCGCCCTCGGTCAGGATCGCCGGGTGGATGCCGCGGGAGATTTCGCGCAGTTCCTCCAGTACCTCCTGCAGGTCCACGACCGCCTGGCCGATGCTCTCGCGCAGCTCCGGCAACTCCGTCGGCACCGTGCTCTCGGCGCCGCGCAGGTTGAGCGCCAGCGAAACCAGCCGCTGCTGGGCCCCGTCGTGCAGATCCCGCTCGATCCGGCGACGGGTCTCGTCGGCGGTCGCGACGATGCGCGCGCGGGATCGCGTCAACTTCGTCCGCGCCTCCGCGTTCGAGATCGCCGTTGCGACCAGCTCGGTGAACTCGGACAACCGCTGCTCAGTAGCCGGCGCGAACGGCTCGTGCCGCGACGCCACACTGATCCCGCCCCAGCACCGCCCTCCACGATGATCGCCGTCGCCACCGCCGACCGCACCCCCACCAACCGCACCAGATCCACCTCGGCCCCAGAGTCCGACTGAGACTCCACCTCAGCAGCGGCGTCCGGGACCGGACTGTCGAGGCGCGCCGACGTGCTCCCCGCCAGCACTGTCGCGAGCGGCGACGGCTCCTCCGGCTTCCACCGCGTCCCGGTCTCGGGAAACTCGGTAGGACGCGCGCTGTGCGCGGCCATGAGCGTGGCCATCCCGTCCGGGTCGGCCCGCAGTACGGCGGCGGTGTCCGCCCCCACCAGCTGAACCACCTCGCGCGCCACAGCAGCGAACACCCGCTCCGGCGTCTCCCCCTGCGCCACCAAGGTCGCGACGCGCCGCAGCGCCGCCTGCTCGTCCGCGATCCGCCGCAGTTCCACCCGGGCCTCAGCGTTCTCGACCGCGGTGGCGACCAGTTCGGTGAAGTTGGCGATCTGCGACTCGGTGTCGTCCGGGTACGGCTCGTCACGCTTGGTCGACGCCGCGATCACACCCCACAACCGCCCGGCGACCACGATCGGGCACCCGATCGACGAGCGGATGCCGAGCGCCTGCGCCTCCCCCGCGATCTCGCCGCCGGCGCCCTCGAAGCTGTCCAGCCGTACCGGCGCCTTCGCGCGCCGCACCTCACGGGCGATGCTCAACCCGTCCAGCGCGAACCGCGTACCGACCGCGAGCTGCGCCGGCACCCGGCTCCACGCCGCGACCCCCGTCACCGTCCCGTCGGGCTCGTACCGCTCCATCCGGGCGAGATCGGCCCCGCACAGTACGCCGACCTCGCGCGTGACCGCCTCGAAGATCGCCGACTGCGGACTCGCCTCCGCGACCAGCGTGGCGACCCGCCGCAGCGCCGCCTGCTCCTCGGTCAGCCGGGCCGACTCGAGGGCAGAGCGCCGGGACTGCGCGGCGAGGTTGCCCACGACAACGGCAGTCACCAGGAACACCAGTAGCGCGATGATCTCCCGCGAGTCGCCCACCAGCACCGACCCGAACGGCGGCACGAGCAGTACGAACACCGAGACGCTGACGATCGACGTGAACGCCGCCAGCTTCGCACCCCACCGGATCGCGACCGGCAGTACGGCGAGCAGGTACAGCACCAGGAGGTTCAGCATCTCGACATGCGGCTTCAGCAACAGCACGCCACCGGTCACCACTGCCACCAGTGCGAGGCTGGCGAGCACCCTGGTCGCCCAGCGCACGGCCGGCGCGTTCGTCGTACCCATGCCTGCCAGTATCATCCCCGCCGCCTGGTCCGCACCCGGTCGAAAGGTACAGCTAGCCACAATGTCGGTCGCCCCGGTCTCTGCGAAGGTGGTTCCATGACGTTGCGTTGCCTGATCATCGACGACAGCCCCCGCTTCCTGACGGCCGCCCGCGGCCTGCTGGAGCGCGAGGGTCTGTCGGTCGTCGCCACCGCGCTGACCGGCGACGACGCGCTGCGGTGCGCCGCGGAGCTCGCACCGGACGTGACGCTGGTCGACATCCATCTCGGTGCGCAGAGCGGCTTCGACGTCGTACGGCGGCTGACCGCCGAGGCGCAGGTGGCGCCGTCGACCGTGATCTTGATCTCGACGCATTCCGAGGACGACTTCGCCGACCTGATCGCCGACAGCCCGGTCGCGGGATTCCTCCCGAAGACCGGCCTGTCGGCGGAAGCGATCCGCGAGGTCCTCGGCCGAGCAGCCTGACAGTACGGCGGAGCTGAGCGGCTCGGCGACGCTGAGCGGCTCGGCGAGGCTGGGCGGTTCAGCGGGCCTCGAGGAAGGTGACGACGGCGAGCACCCGCCGGTGGTCGTTCTCGGTCTCCGGCAGGCTCAGCTTCGCCAGGATGTGCCGGACATGCTTCTCCACCGTTCCCTCGGTGACCCACAGCGCCTTGGCGATCCCGGCGTTCGACCGTCCTTCCGCCATCAGCGCCAGCACTTCCCGCTCGCGCGGGCTGAGCTCCGCGAGCGGATCGTTGCGCCGGCGCGCGGTGACCAGCTCCTGCACCAATGCCGGATCCATCACCGAGCCGCCCTTCACGATCCGGTGCAGCGTGTCGACGAACTCGTCAACGTCGGTCACCCGGCTCTTCAGCAGGTATCCGATGCTCTGACCGGTGGCCAGCAGCTCCATCGCGTGCTCGACCTCTGCGTGTGCGGACAGGACCAGAATGCCCGTCGCCGGAAACTCGCGGCGGATCTCCCGCGCCGCGTCCAGCCCCTCGGTGGTGTTCGTCGGCGGCATCCGGATGTCCATCACGACCAGCTCCGGCCGCAGCTCGCGCACCATCGGCAGGATCCACGCACTGTCGCCGGTCTGACCGACGATCTCGAACCCCGATTTGGTCAGCAGACTGGCCAGCCCCTCGCGGAGCAGTACGTCGTCCTCGACCAGCAGGACCCGCGCCGCGGCGCCGTCGTTGTCCGGGATCGAAGCGGGCGGATCGGTCGTCATGGCATGAAGTATGCCTGCTCGCGCACCGTCGTACTTTCCGGCCAGCAGGAATCCGGGATGGGCGCTGTCCCCGGCGACAATCCGGCCCCGGCGCGGAACCGTTGGATCGGAAAGATCGGACAGTTCACTTCACGACGAGGACCCGATGATGACGATGCCGAGGAGCCGGACCAACGGCCGGCTGCCCGCACTGGTACCCGCACTGCTGACTCTCGGAATGCTGGCCGCCGGGGTGATTCCCGGGAGTACGGCCCCCGACCCACTGCGGTACGCCGGTACGGGCGGCGGCGCGAAAATCGTCGACGAGACGTGGAACGCCGTACCGCAAGATGCCACCGCCGTCACGCTGCAGGTCGCGATCGACCCGCTCCCCGAACGATGAGCGCGGCGGAGCAGGGCCCGACGACCACCCTCACCGGTACGGCGAACATCCCGGGACGCTGGCGCGCGCTCACCGTCAGCCAGCTCGCCGCGTTCATGGCGCTGCTCGACGTGAGCATCGTCAACGTCGCGCTGCCGTCGATCGAGCGCGGCCTCGGGGTGAGCGCGGGCAGTGCGCAGTGGGTCGTCTCCGGGTACGCGCTGGCGTTCGGGCTCGCGTTGGTACCGGCCGGGCGGCTCGGTGATGCGTACGGGCGGCGGCGGATGTTCATGATCGCGCTGGCGTCGTTCATCATCACCAGCGCGTTGACGGGCGCGGCGCCGACGATCACGTTGCTGATCGTCGCGCGCGTTTTGCAGGGGTTCGCGGGCGGATTGCTGATTCCGCAGAACACCGGCCTGATCCAGGAGCTGTTCCAGGGCAGTGAGAGAGGTCGCGCGTTCGGCGTACTCGGCACCACCGTTGGTCTGGCCACCGCTGCCGGCCCCGTTGTCGGTGGGCTGATCATCACGCTCGGTTCCGGTCCGGATGCTTGGCGGTGGGTCTTCTACGTCAACGTCCCGATCGGACTGCTCGCGCTTGTACTCGCCGCCCGGCTGCTGCCGGCCGGCGCGGGCGGGCACGGGAAGGTGGAGCTCGATCTCGTCGGCAGCCTGATGCTCGGCGCCGGCGTCCTGAGTCTGCTGCTACCGCTGGTCGATGCCGAGAGCAAGGGTTTTGCCCACGACTGGTGGTTGTTCGTCATCGCAGCGCTGTTGCTCGCCGGGTTTGCCTGGTGGGAGGGCGACACGGTACGGCGTGGGCGCGTGCCGGTGCTCGATCCACGGCTCGTGCAGACGCGTGGGTACGTCGCCGGGGCGCTGATCGGGATGGTCTACTTCATCGGGTTCACGGGGATCTGGTTGGTGCTCGCGCTGTACTTCCAGGACGGGCTCGGGTACTCGCCGCTGCGTTCCGGTCTGGCCGTGACGCCGTTCGCGATCGGCGTCGCCACGTCGGCCGCTGTCGCCGGCCGGTTCGTGAACCGGCTCGGTCGGGTACTCACGGTCTCAGGTCTTGTCGCCACCACCCTCGGGCTGGCCGTGACCGCGCTGCTCCTCCGGCATCACGGCGGAGACGGCGCCGTCTGGGTGGTCGCCGTACCACTCCTCGTAGCCGGTGTCGGCGGTGGTCTGGTCACCTCGCCGAACATCACGCTGAGCCTCGAGAACGTCCCCGTGCGTATGGCCGGCGCGGCCGGCGGCGCGCTCCAAACCGCGCAGCGCGTGGGCGGTGCGATCGGCACCGCCGTACTGGCGACGACCTTCTACCGCATCCTCACGAGGTCCCACAACTACGAGCAGACGGTCTCCGACACCATCCTCGTCGCCGCCCTTCTGATGGTCGCCGCGCTGGCCATCGCCACCACCGACCTGATCCACAACCACCGCCACCCAGCACCCCCACACTCCTGACCCCACCCGGCTTTGCCCAACTGCGACGGCGCCCGCCCGTCGCAGTTTTGGCGTACCGCGGTACGTCACAGCACCACTCGTACAGGCGGCCTGCAGCCGCGAACTGAAAGCGCCGCCACGAGCCGCTCCACGACGATCGATCGCCTACCCGGCCCGCGCACGGGTGGTGTCAGGGCCCTGGCCGTCGAGTCGTGAAAAGTGGCTGTCCGTCACGACCGAATTCAACGACTCGATGTCTGCCCGCCGAACCATTTGCCACGACTCGGCGAACGCGGCCTCACGGGCAGCCGGGCAAGGGCCTGCGGCTGGGCGTGGCGGGAGTGGCGAGTCGTGGAGTTCGGTTCGGGTGCGGGAACCTTAGTCCACGACTCGTGGGCGGGGTCGGGTGAGCGGGCGCAGGACTACGGCAAGCCGATCACCGGCGGCTACAAGCTCGAGGGCTGCTGATCGGCCGCGGTACGACGGTGGTCGCCGAAGCCGCGTTCCAGGACCGGCTGTGGGAGGGGC